>DFZE01000081.1 GCA_002382065.1 Desulfobacteraceae bacterium UBA4064 | reverse complement strand
GACAAGGCATGCCTTGTCTCTACAGTCCATAGCTACGATCGACCATTCATTTTCATCCCTGGGGTAAACCACGCGGAATGATTCATGGTTGTTTATTTAAAGGATGATTAGTAATATACGGCTGTATATTTAAATAGCGCCTTACGATACAGGTGGATTCATCATGAAACGCTTTATCACCAATCAACTTCTGGCGTGGAAGAATCAGAAAGGGAGAAAACCCCTGATCATTCGGGGCGCCAGACAGGTGGGCAAAACCTGGTCGGTGGTTGAATTCGGGAAAACCCATTTTGATGGACATGTCCATGTGATCGATCTGGAACAGCATCCGGACTGGCATCGGGTTTTCGAACCCAACCTCTCCACCACACGGATACTCTCCGAACTTGAAATTCTGATCAATGCCCGCTTTCATCCGGAAACAGATCTGCTGTTTCTGGACGAAATTCAAAGCTGTCCGCGTGCAATCATGGCCCTGCGGTATTTTTATGAAGAATGTCCCGAAATGCATGTCATTGCAGCCGGATCACTGCTGGAATTCGCCATGCAGGACATCTCTTTTCCGGTGGGACGACTCCAGTTTCTGAACATGGCTCCCATGTCCTTTGCCGAGTATCTGATGGCCGTCGGAAAGGATATTGCTGCGGAATCCATTCTGGCCGGGCCCTCAAATTTGTCTGCCAGCGTTCATCAATTGCTGCTGGAGGAAGTTCGCCGCTACATGTTCATTGGCGGCATGCCCGAATGTATTCTGGCCTATCTTCGCAACCAGCGGCTGCGGGATGCATTTGACGTTCAATCGGATCTGGTCCATTCATTTCGCCGGGATTTTTCCAAATATGCCCCGCATGCGGACAAAAGATGTCTGAATGCGGTTTTTTCCGCTGTTGCCGGACGTGTTGGACGCCAGATCAAATATGCCCATCTTGCGGAAGACTATAGCAATCCAACGATTAAAAAGGCGTTTGACCTGCTGTGTCAGGCCCGGGTGATTCGAAAAATTCCGGCCTGTTCATCCCCCCTGTTGCCGCTGGGCGCATCGGCTTCCGAACGAAAATTCAAGGCTCTGATGCTCGATATCGGTCTGATGCAGCATCTTTCCGGAATGCCGGTGGATGTGGAATATGCCCGGACTGATTTACTGGCCATTCGTCAGGGGGCGATGGCGGAACAGTTCGTCGGCCAGGAATTGGTCGCCGCAGGACAAAACGAGTTGGTGTACTGGTCACGGGATGCCAGAAGCAGCAAGGCGGAAGTGGATTTTTTGATGGTTGTCCGCGGAAAGGTTTATCCCGTGGAAGTCAAAAGCGGGTCTTCAGGTCGGCTGAAGAGTCTGCACCTGTTTTTACAAAGCTACCCCGAAAGCACGGCAGGAACCGTTTTCTCATGCGCACCGGCAAGTGAAATTCCGGATCAGCGATTGGTCTTTTTGCCGCTGTATTACACTTATTGCATGGGACGCCAGCGGAACGGATAAACGGGTCATCAATCGCGGTCCATTCAGGGAACAGGCACGCCCATGAAATAATGGAAAAACAGAATTCAGAATAAATGGGAATAACTACATCAATTTCTACAAACAGGCCGCCCCTACGGGGCTTTTTAAGAAGATATCATTTTCATGCCCGGGGTGTAGCCAGACGTGATTCATGAGCATTTACCGCGCCCAAATTACTGGAAGCTTACATGCGGGCTATTCTGAATTCTGACTCCTGACTTCTGAATACCTGAGTAGTTACAACATATCAACGAAACAGGATACGCTCATCCACCTCCCGAATACTGGATACTCCGGTCAGAATCATGGTTTGAACCAGTTCGGATTTTAGCTGATCGATATAGCGCATGACCCCATCCTTCAGACCGCCCACTGCGGCAATGGAAAAGGGCCTGCCGATCATGACCGCATCTGCCCCAAGGGCCATCATTTTCAGGATATCCCCACCGGTTCGAATACCGCCATCAGCCAGAATGACAATCTGCCCTTTTACCGCAGCCGTAATCCGGGGCAACACTTGGGCTGTCCCGGGGGTATGGTCAAGAACCCGTCCGCCATGATTGGACACCACAATGGCTTTTGCGCCAACATCCACTGCCAGTCTGGCCTGATCCGGTGTCATCACACCCTTCAGAATGAACGGTACCGGAATTGCGGAAATGATTTTTTCAAGGGCTTCAGGCGATTTGGGTGACACGGGTCTGCCCATCAGGCGAAGGGTGATCAAACCGGCGGCATCGATATCCATACCCACCATTTTTGCGCCGGTATTCAATGCTTTTTCCAGTTTCTCAGTCAATTCCCGGTCTTCCCAGGGTTTGATAAACGGAATGCCGTGGCCATTCAGTCGGTGAATGGCATCAAAGCCGGATTGGTGGATAATGGGCGGAACACCATCTCCGGTGCAGCCGATGATGCCTTTTTCAAAGCATCCGGTCAGTTTCGATGCAATATAATCCGGCTCGGAAATTTTGCCGCCCATGTTGAAGGAGACACCGCCGATCGGTGCAGCCAGTACAGGTATTTCCAGATCGATTCCCAGAATGTTTACCCGGGTGTCCGGGTCTGTGACAGTGTGAATGACCCGCATACTGAACTTGTGTTCGGCCAGTGCCCTGACATTTTCCCGGAACGCATCTCCAGTTCCAATGCCACCCATTCCCGGCACCTCACCGGCACATGCCCGACCATCACAAACCGGACATACCCGGCAAAATCCTTCCATGAGTTTTCTGGCCTGATTACGGATTTCTTTCATTTCGCCTTTTCCGCCTCTCTTTCCAGCTTGAATCTTGAAACAACAGTATGATAATGATTCATCAATGTAACTTTCAAGATAAAAATTTGGGAAGGCGGCAGGGAAGGAGTAGAGACGCAATGCATTGCGNNCGTCTCTACCAGGCCATCCCCGACCGAACCTTTGCCCCATGAATGAAAATGGATAAATTGTGAAGGCGTCAAAGCGGGACAGCGGGACCACTTCACGAGGTTACGCTCTCACGATTTCACGATATATTTTCATGGCAAAGGCACTCAGAGACCCGCATGGCTGACCCCATTACCCTCAACCCGGACCCAGTGATCAATATGTCATCATTATTCCGAGAAAACAAGACTCTGTTTATAATCATCGCCATCGGCATTTTTTTGCTCGAGCTGGAGATTTTTGCCATTGCCGCGCTCAAGTCCGGAAGAAAATCCTGGCTGGAAATTCGAAATACCCAGGGCAACGTAATTCATATGACCGAAGGAAACAATCTGAGCAGTTTTAACAAATATTATTTTGAAAAAACCTTTGGTCCCCTGGACCAGTATCAGGTTAACCTGATCAGTCGGGAAGAACCCTTTCCCTTCAGAGCCTGGTTCAGTGCGGCCATTGGTATTCCTGTAGGTGCGGTATTGCTGTTTGCATTCATTTCACGCGCCGTAAGCACCCTTTTTTATGGACAAAGGCTTTCATCACCCCAAACAGGTGATCAACCGGCGGAATATGAAACCCGCCTGGAAAAAATTCTGGGGGCTGTCGGCAGGTTGAATATTTTCGCCATCGGTTTTCTGATTCTGGTTGGTGTCCTCTCATACTGGATCGTGCCCAATTTCATCGTTTATCTGGGCAGTCTGGGTATTGAAACCGTCATTCGTTTCAAATGGTTTTTTATAGTCCTTGCACTGGTTTTTGCGGGCATTATTTTATGGATCATTTATTTGCGGTACCTGTTGGCCAGGCGGACGATTGACAGCAGGATGGAACTGGAAAAATTTCGCCTGCAACTGGAAGCTTCCGGAACAAACACCGAACCCGTTCGCCTGATTGGAAATCCGGATACATCCAGTCAAATCGACTGGAACCAGACTTCAAAACCGCTGGTCAACAACACGCTTTAAACCCCTTCACCCGGATTACAGGACGGTTGTCATGCAGGTTGTCGTCACCCACAAGAACACCGACTTTGATGCCCTTTCTTCCATGGTTGCCGCCACGCTGATCTATCCCGGATCGGTTCCGGTCCTGTCCAAAACACTCAATCCCAATGTCAGACAGTTTCTGTCCATCCACAAGGACCTATTTCATTTTTGCGAAGCGGATGAAATTGATTTCGACCAGGTAACCCGCCTCATTGTGGTGGATGTCAACTGCTGGGCCAGAGTGGGTCGGACTGCCCGGTTAAGTAAAAAACCGGATCTGGAAATTCTGTTGTGGGACCACCACACGATACCCGGTGATATCGAACCCGCCTGGCTATGTGTCGAGGAAATGGGCGCCAACATCACCCTGATGGTTCGGGAACTGAAAAAACAGAATATTCAGCTTACGCCCATTCAGGCGACCCTGTTTTTGACCGGAATCTATGAAGATACCGGCAATCTGATGTTTCCATCCAGTCAGGCAGAGGATGCCTTTGCAGCCGGATATCTGATGTCCCAAAAGGCCGACCTGAATATCCTGGGGTCGTTTCTGCGACCGGCCTATGGCGAAAAGCAGAAAAATATTCTGTTCGAGATGCTTCAGTCTGCCAATCGCACCCGGATCAACGGGTTCAGCATCAGCATCAACCGCCTGGCTATTCAGGGGCATGTGGACAGTCTGGCCGTTGTAGTGAGAATGTATCGTGAAATCATGAATGTGGATGCGGCATTCGGCATTTTTACAGACCAGGAGCGTCAGTGTGCCATTGTAATTGGACGCAGCAATATCGATGCGATCAACATGGGACATCTGATGAAAGGCCTCGGCGGCGGCGGTCACCCCGGAGCCGGATCCGCCATGCTCAAGTCGGTCAATTCTGAGGCTGTTGAAGCCATGATTCTTGATCTGATTCAGGGTAACCAGCAGGGTTCGGTTCGGATCAGTGACCTGATGTCATTTCCGGTGGTGACCATTTCCGCGGATACCACCATGGACACTGCCGCTCAGATTTTACGGGAAAAAGGGTGTACCGGTATTCCGGTTCTGGAAGATGGAAAATTGGTTGGCATGATTTCCCGAAGGGATTTCAAAAAAATTAAATCCGAATCCCGGTTAAAATCACCGGTCAAGGCGTTCATGAGCACCCATGTGGTGACAATTGAACCGGGAAAAAGTCCGATGCAGGCGGCCCGGTTGATGGTCAAGCATGATGTCGGGCGTCTTCCGGTCGTTGACAACGGCAACATGATCGGGATCATCACCCGGTCTGACACCATGATGTATTTCTATGATTTGCTTCCGGATTGAGTATTTCGCTATTCAAGGAACCCGCAAATGAATAATTATCGTTTATCCGATTTGATCAATATTCCCGCTGTTCAAAAGATGGCGGATGCCCATTACCGGACAGCAGGCATGCCCATTGGAATCATCGATGCCATCGATGGATCGATTCTGGTTGCCGCGGGCTGGCAGGACATATGCGCTCAATTTCACCGCGCAAATCCGGAGTCACTCAAACGATGCCGGGAGAGTGATGATTATATCAAAGACCATCTCGTACCGGGCGAAGCGCGCCATTACAAATGCAAAAACGGGCTTTGTGACATCGGGATTCCTGTCATCACCGCCGGCAGGCATTTGGCAACCGTATTCCTGGGGCAATTTTTTTATGAAGGTGAAATCCCGGAAAGGGAATTATTTGAAAAGCAGGGTCGTGAATTCGGTTTTGACATCGATGCATATCTGACAGCGCTGAATTGTGTGCGTGTATTCACTCATAAACAGGTCGCTGACATTGTACAATACAACAGGATTCTGGCGGGTTTTTTAACAGATCTTTCAGAGCACACTTTATCAAAACTGATGGCGGATGAGGCGCTGCATGACAAAGAGGTGCTCTACCGATCCATCCTTCAGACGGCAATTGATGGATTTTTGTTGGCAGACAGCCAGGGACGATTGATGGAGGTCAACCAGGCGTATTGCCGGATGACCGGTTACACACAGGAGGAACTTCTCACGATGCAGATATCCGATCTGGATGCCTCCGAAACGGTCAATGAGCTGGAGAGGCATATCCAACAGGTTATTGTGCAGGGAGAGGACCGCTTTGAAACGCGGCATCGCGGCAAGGATGGCCGGTGCATCGATGTCGATGTCAGTGTTCAGTATCGGGTGAGTGGGGGAGGGGCGGGACATTTTGTCTGCTTTCTCAGGGATATTACCAATCGCAAGCAGGCGGAAAATGCGCTCAAGGAAAGAGAGGAACGATTCAGGACCTTCTTTCAGGGGTCCCTGGATGCCATTTTCATCACCGCAGCGGATGCACGATTTTCGTATGTCAATCCTGCCGCATGTACCCTGACAGGATATTCCGAGGAAGAGTTGCTCTCGATGGGCATTCCTGATCTCCATGATATCGAAGACCATCATGCCTTCAACCGATTTTTCAACAAAATCATGGCTGGAGAAGCCATGACCAGCGAAGCCGCCATACATCGCAAGGATGGGGTCAAGGTGCTGACAGAATTCAGCAATACATGTATCCGTATCGGTGACAAGAAGTTCATGCATACCGTGGCAAGAGACATTACGGATCGAAAACTGACTGAAGATGCTTTGCGGGAGAGGATGAGAAGCGGTTTTGACTGATTTTTTCCAGACAGACGGGATCTTCAAACAGGCTCTGAAAGAAAATGATGCAAAATAATCCCTACACAATCAGAACAATGACCCGGCAGGAACTGGATATCGCCATCGACTGGGCTGCGGCAGAAGGATGGAATCCGGGGCTGTATGATGCCGATTGTTTCCATTCTGCCGATCCAAACGGTTTCCTTGTCGGATTGGTCGGCGATGAGTCCATTGCAACGATTTCGGTTGTGAAATATGGCCATTCATTTGGCTTTCTTGGATTTTACATTGTCAAACCGGCGCATCGCGGCAAGGGTTACGGTTTTCAGATATGGAACGCCGGCATGGAATATCTGACGGGTCGAAATATCGGCCTCGATGGTGTTGTCGCACAACAGGACAACTATAAGAAATCCGGGTTCAAACCGGCTTACCGGAATATCCGGTATCAGGGAACCGGAGGTGGCGACAGCCCAACCGACCCTGGAATCGTGCGGTTGTCCACCATACCGTTTGACCGGATATGTGACTATGATAAACCGTTTTTTCCGGACAACCGCATCCGGTTTCTGAAGTGCTGGATTGATCTCCCCAAAAGCACTGCCCTGGGCATACTGCGAAACCACAGGCTGGCCGGTTATGGGGTCCTGCGTATTTGCCGATCCGGATACAAGGTCGGTCCATTGTTTGCGGATGATCCCGAATTGGCGGAACAGTTGTTTCTGGCGCTGAAGGCGCATGTTCCGGAAGGCGCCCCCGTTTTCCTGGATACGCCTGCAGTCAATCCGGCGGCAGTCGATTTGGCAAAGCGGCACAACATGACGGATATATTTGAGACAGCGCGAATGTACACGGGAGAAACCCCGGATTTGCCCATAAACCGATTGTTTGGCGTTACAACGTTTGAACTTGGATAAAGGAACGGATCGATGGCCGCATCGGACAATAAAGGAATTCTTCTGGAGACGGGTACCAATGAACTGGAGCTGATTGAACTTTATATTGATGAAGTGGGGGGATACCGGGGATATTATGGCGTGAATGTGGCAAAGGTTCTGGAGATCATCAGTCTGCCGTCAGGCGTCGCCAGGCCGCCCAATGCATCGTCTTTTGTCGCCGGCGTGTTCAATCATCGCGGCAAGGTCATTACGCTGATCGATCTGGCCCTGTGGTTGAACAAAAAACGCCTTGAAAATACAACCCCGGTCGTGATCATCACAGAGTTCAACAATGTGACCGCCGCCTTTCTGGTTTCCGGCATCACAAGAATTCACAGATCCAGTTGGGCCAATATCCTGCCCGTGGATGCATATATTCAAAAACACTGTGATTCCATTACCGGTCTCATTCATCTGGAAGGCAGAACAATTCTGATGCTGGATCTGGAAATGGCCATCGGTCAGATCGATCCCCACCTTGCCGTGCCACAAATTCATCCGGGTGAGGAGAAAACAGTTACTTCAGAAACCATTGCCACTGACGTACGCTATCCCCTGCGGGTGCTTCATGCTGATGATTCCGGCATGATCCGCAAGGCAACGATAAAATTTCTGGAAGAAAACAAGGAGTTTATCGTTACATCCAAGGTGGATGGCAAGGAAGCCTGGGAATATCTGCTGGACCTCAAGAACAAGGCCGGAGAGCAGAAGAGACCCATTACCGATTTTATCGACATCGTCCTGTCGGATGTCGAAATGCCGCAGATGGATGGCTATCATTTTTGCCAGAAAGTCAAAAGTGATCCGGAATTGAAGGTTCTGCCATTTATTCTGTTTTCCTCGCTGATAACGGATAAACTGCGCCACAAGGGAGAATCCGTTCATGCGGATGCCCAACTCTCCAAACCAAACCCTGAAGAACTGGTTCAGAATCTGAAGGAGATCATGTTGAAAAGATTACAATAACAACCAAAATCAAATCTCATTACTGACTGGAAAAGGAAATCTATGGCGCAACTGCATGCAGGAGACGCGGCCCCGGGCTTCAGCGCCCGGGATCAGGATGGCAACATGATGGAATTGGCCGACTTCAAAGGCCGTAAACTGTTTCTGTATTTTTACCCCAAGGCCGGCGCTTCGGGCTGAACATCGCAGGCACTGGCAGTGCGGGACGCACTGCCCGATCTTACCAAACGGGGCATTTTCGCCGTCGGCATCAGTCCGGACACCTCGCAAACCCAAAAAAAATTTGACACGAAACATGGCCTTGGATTTCCGCTGCTTGGCGATGCGGATCATATCATTTCAGAAACTTATGGCGTCTGGGGTGAAAAGAAGATGTATGGAAAGACATTCATGGGGATCGTTCGATCCGCCTTTCTGATCGATGAAGAAGGCCGAATAATCTGGGCAAAGTACAAAATCAGCCCGGATAAAACGATTCCCGAACTGATCACCTCACGATAAATGCCACCATGACTGATTCGACACCGGTTCCGGCATCGTCTGGCACCCGAAAGCGCTTTCTCCGTCAGGTGCTTCGCCTGGCAGGTCCATATTGGAGCTGTGAACGGCGCACGAAAATCCGTGGGGCGACACTGTTGGTGCTGCTGCTCACCATGGCGCAGGTCGGACTGACCGTATGGAGCAACTACTGGCAACGCGCCCTGTTCGACGCGCTCGAACAGCATTCGCTGCATGGTGTGCTGCTTCAGGTGGCGGTTTTTGCGCTGATCTTCATCATCTCTATCGCCGTCACGGCGACACACCTGATTGTCAAACGCTGGCTGATGATCGACTGGCGGGCCTGGCTTACCGAGCAGTTGGTCGGGACCTGGATGGCAGACGGTCGCCACTACAGGCTTCTTTTCAGTGCCGGAGACCACGACAATCCCGACCAGCGCATCGCCGAGGATATCCGCATCGCAACGGAGAGCGCGATTGCGTTGGCCCACTCGCTGGTCTACTCGCTGATGGTCATGGGTCTTTTTATCGACATCCTGTGGTCGGTATCGGGCGCGATTGTCGTGCCGGGTACCGGTGTTCAGGTACCGGGCTACATGGTGCCGCTGGCTTTTGTTTACGCAGGGCTGGGCAGCGCGTTTGGATGGATGGTCGGCCGCCCTCTGGTACGCGCGACAAATGCCCTCCAGTCTGCGGAGGCGACATATCGCTTCGGCTTGTCACAGGTGCGGGAGAACACGGAAGCGATCGCACTTCTGCGCGGCGAGCCCCTGGAGCGCGCCGGTTCATCGGCGCGTTTTGGCCGGATCATGAGAGAATGGAATCGGCAATCGCTGGCGTACATGGGCCTGGTGTCTTTTGGAAATGGATACGGTTTGCTGCTGCCGGTATTCCCGATCCTGGTTGCCGCGCCCCAGTACATTCTCGGAGCCATGTCGCTGGGTGTGCTGATGCAGGCTGCACAGGCATTTCAGCGTTTGACGTCTGCGCTTTCCTGGCCGGTGGACAACATTGGTGAAATTGCGCGATGCCGCGCTTCAGCCGATCGCGTGCTGTCACTCTACGAGGACATGCAGCAACTGGATGCCGATGCAAAATCCCCGGCCGGCCGGCACATCACCCTGGAGCGATGGGAGCGCGCCTGCCTGGTAATCAGGGATCTCTGTATCGCCGAGCCATCGGGGCGCATCCTGCTGGAAAATTTCAGCGTTTATATCCGCCGCGGCGAAAGGGTTCTGATCACCGGGGATACGGCTGTGACCGGAAGCCTGTTCAAGGTGATTGGCGGGCTTTGGCCCTGGGGCAGCGGCCGGATATCTTTGCCTGCAGTCGGGGGCATGCTGTTCATTGCCCAGCGTCCCTTCCTGCCTGAAGGCCCCCTGCGCGAAGCGCTCTGCTATCCGCATCCGCCGGATGCATTCCCCACATCCGCCATCCGCCATGCACTGGAATGTTCCGGTCTGGCATGGCTGGCTCCGCGCCTGGTCGAGCGGGACAACTGGGAGCAGGTGCTGCCGCAGCGCGCCCAGCAGCGGCTCGGCTTCGCACGCATTCTGATCCATCAGCCGGCCTGGGTTTTTCTGGAAGAGGCCACCGATGCCTTTGACCCCAAGGGCGCGCGTCTGATCCTCGAAATGCTTCGCCGCGAGTTACCCAACGCGACCCTTATGAATATCAGCTTTCATCCGGGTCTTGATCCACTGCACACCCGAAAACTGGTGTTGAATCGGGTGCGCGAGACGAAATTTCTGTCAAAAGGATTGAGCGGAAAAAACAGTGTTCATTGAAATTTCGGCGGCAGCCAGCCTCTTTCGACACATTCGCGAAAACACCACTCCGGCGTGGTCTCGGTGCGGTAGCTCCAGAAAAACCAGCCACGGTAGCGCTCGAAGGTCAGAAGCTGGGCAGCGCCGTAGGCGCGATACGCGACATTCTGCTGAAACGGGTCCATATGCCGCAACGCGTGGTCAAACGGGCCCTCAGCCCAGAGAGAAACGACCTCCAGGTCAAGTCCAAGGCTCCATTCGCCCACAATTACGGGAAGCATCAGCTCACGGTTGATGTCTTCGGCCTCCTGACGCCACAGATCTCCGGCCTTGTGCAGGTGGCCATGAATGTCTGTTTCAATATCCGCGCGATCGAAGCACTGGTAGCGGTGTATGTCGAAGATCACATTCTGGTATTGCGGTGGCTGCATGAAGCCCAGATACTCACGGTGGGAGCGAAAACCGTCGTGGAAGACGATCGCCACACGCTCCGGCGGACAGTGAGCGCGAATCGCGTGGTACGCGCGCAGATAATATGCCTCAAGCAGTGCCGTGGGCACGTCCCACCGCGGCTCATTGAGCAGTTGAATGCCGTAAAGGGCAGGTGCGGTGCAGTATCGCCCGGCAAGACCGCCCAGTACATCGACCGAATGCGCCAGATATTCTTCGCGTGTGTGCCATTCGCAGACATCCTTGATGCCGCCGTTGTCAAAACCGTTCTGGCAGCCGGGAGCCGCATGGAGATCGATGATAATGGAAATGCCGAACGCCTCTGCCCATTCGAAAGCGCGGTCCAGAACATCGATGCCGCCTTCGACAAACGGATGCGGGTTTGGGCCGTATTTGCTGTGATACGGATATGGCGGGCCGAAAATCCAGTGCCCGATCGGAATGCGAACGGCATTGACGCCAACGCCGGAAAGCCAGGCGAAATCCGCGCGGGTGATGAAATGTTCCCAGTGGTCGCGAAGCCGCACCGGTGCATCCCGGCCAAGCTCCGCACACCAGGTGGTCTCATCCGTTGCCGCAAGCCCATCGAACAGGCTCGGCGTCATCCATTTTTCCAGCAACAGCCAGCCGCCCAGATTGACGCCGCGGAGATGGGCGGGTGGGTTTAACGTAACAGGATTTGGCATGGTGGTTTCTCGCAGTTCCATCGGCGCGTATTTTGTCCCTGCGGGTCCTGCCGATGGATAAGAATCCGCTTGAGGGAAAGATCATGACTTCCTTTTCATATTGAAATATATTGGCAATTGCAATAGCAAGTTAACCGTGAAAATAGAAAAAACAGAAGTCAGAAGACAGAAGTCGGAATCCAGAATAAAAAGGTATATGTCATTTTCATAGATGGGGGTGAACATCCACGTATGATTCATGAGCGTTTTCCGTGAAAATGCACCATGATCACCGTTCCTGCCATCTGCCCGTAGAGACAAGGCATGCCTTGTCTCTACCTGTGGATCGAACCAGCCAAATTCATTATTGAGATATGAACAACGACATATTGAGCAACAGCCAACCCGCCTGACCGTCCAACGGCTGCTCTGCCTGAATGCTGGTTGCTGTACCTTCAGCCTTTAGTCTTGAATTTGGAAACAACACCATGTCCAGCAAACGCTTTTCCAATGTGGTCGGGTTTGACGACGCCCCTTTTGACCGTCTGTATCAGGGACCGGTTCCCATTGTGGGCGCTGTATTTGCGGGGTCCCGCCTCGATGGCGTTATCATGGGGCAGGTGGAAAAAGATGGTGCGGATGCGGCAATGTCCATCGCAGGTCTGCTTTCCGGATCACGTTTTTTGGAACATATTCAGTTGATCATGCTTCAGGGAATTACCCTGGCCGGTTTCAATGTGGTGGATATCCGGTCTCTCTATCATGAACTTGAATTACCGGTTCTGGTGGTGACTTCAAAAGCACCGGACCTGACTGCCATTCGCAACGCCCTGATCAACCATGTACCAAATGGCCCGGAAAAATGGCGCACCATTTTATCTCTCGATATCATGGTTCCTGCAGGAGTGATGTTCATCCAGTGGATCGGGCTTACTTACGGGGAGGCAGCGGAAACCGTCCGTCGCCATGCAATCAACGGTCATATGCCCGAACCCCTGCGGGCCGCTCACCTCATTGCCTCTGCGCTGGGCCGGGAAACGTTTCATGAACAATAATCCGGAGGCATTTTCGAATGATCACACATGAACACAATTGATTCAAAAGACTTTCAGATACCCGTGCCGGGTGTCGGAAAGGGCTGGCTGGTGGTTGACAAACCCGCAGGCATGACGGTTCACAACGAGACCGGCCGGGATCTCTGCTCCCGGATATCTGCCCGAATCCAAATCGAATCGAATCTTCAGGAGCAGATCCGGATGGACCCGGGTTTTGGTGTCCATCCGGTTCATCGCCTGGACAAAGAGACGAGTGGCGTTATTCTGATGGCTGTCAACCGGAAAATCTTCCAGTTCTTTTCAGAGCAGTTTGCATCCCGTCAGGTGAACAAACGGTATATTGCCATTTTGCATGGCCGTCTTGAAAAACCGGAAGAAAATGCCGGGTGGGGGACATGGCGCTGGCCCCTGTCTGAAGCCGCCGGCGGGCGCCACCATCCCGAAGGCGCCGGGAATCTGAAGAACTGCGAAACCCGCTACCGGATTCTTGATCACAGCACCCACTATACGCTGGTGGAAATTGGGCTGATGACCGGCCGCACGCATCAGATCCGGCGGCACGCAAAATTGGCCGGTCATCCGGTTGTCGGCGATTCCCGCTACGGTTCAACCCGGGCCATAAATTATCTCATACAAAATCAAGGCTTTGACCGTCTTGCGCTCCATGCACGCGCGCTCACCCTGATTTTGCCGGATGAAACATTGAAGACAACCATCGAAACGGCCATGATTCCGGACAAGATAACAGATTTATTTCAAAATGACATTCCAGACCATTCGTTGACGCCTGATGAGGCAACTCGCCTGAAATAATATCCCGGATGGGACGTTATGCTGTGGGCGTTACGGCATTACCATAAGCCGAATGGAAAGGCCTTGATCATCGTTTCAGCCATGTTTGTATCGAACCTCACCCTGTAGAGACGCAATGCATTGCGTCTCTACGCCGCTATGCCGCCCTCCCAATTTTCATGAAAAATATCGTCACAGTCCGCCATTCACGGGTATTGAGCCTATAACCGGCAACCGGTTCAACTGGTCCCGATAAAACCGCCATTGTGTCATGAACTGCTCCATCCGTGCCACAAAGCGGTCATTGTGGGTTTTCTCGATCAAAGTCATCGCCTCCTGTTGCCCGGATTCGCCATAGCGGACAGGGAGCCAGGCTCCTCCTCCGGAGAAGGCAGAAACCGGTCGTATATCCGGTTGACCTGTTCGGCGCTGCCGCGGTGAATGAGTACTGGCGTGTCCTCCGGAATCCGTTTTCCGGCTTTCATCCGGGCAACCAGCCGGATCAGCTCCTGTGACCGCCCCAAAGCGAAACAGGGGATCATCGCATGGCCGCTGCCCTTCAGGGTGGCGCCGATGGCATGGGCCAGACGGTCATATTCCGCTTCAAAATCATCCGTATGCGGCAATTCGCTGGCGCCATGGGTCGATTCGATCATCAGGCAGTCGGCCCGGATTTTCTCCGGGATTTTGCATCCGGACAGGGTTTCCATGGAAATTTTGGCAATATCTCCGGTGTAAACCAGGGAATATTGGCCATCCTCCAGACAGATTCCCGCAGAGCCCAGAATGTGGCCTGCCGAAAAAAAGCGTCCGGTGATACCGGGTGCAATTTCAAAAGCATGGTCAGGTTGCCGGGGTGAAAAATAACGCCGAAGCCCCTGAACGTTCCGCCGATCGAAATACAGGTGATAGTGATATCGGTTTTCCGGGGGGATACGGTTTCGTTCCAGTTGTTTCACCGATTCCATACTCATCAGCGGAATCAGTTCCGCAGTGGGGTCGGTCATGTAAATTTGTCCGCCCGGCGCCAGATAATTGTGGACCACAAATGCCGGGCTTCCGATATGATCCAGATGGGCATGGGTCAGCACAATGGCATGAATTTGGGTCTGATAGAGCATATCCAGCGCCGGAAGCGCGTCATACCCCATCGCATTGGGACTCAGGCCGCAGTCAAGAAGGATATTGGTCTTTCCACAGCGCAGCAGGTAACTGTCTTCTGTTCGTTCGATTAATCCGATTTCTTCTAACGTTTATAAGTTCCCAAGCGTGTAATTTTTTTTGGATTACCACATTACGTCCCCCAAAAAAGCCTAATGAATTCATTGACGCCGCCATCCACTTGCTTATACAATTAAAAAAGATATCATATGGAGAAAACGAAAATGGAAACCAGACTGGATCGAATAGAAAAAGGGATTGAAGCACTGTTCCTTGGGATTTCCGAATTAAAAGAGGCGCAGAAAAAAACGGACGAGCAACTCAATCGAACAGATGCCCAACTGAGAAAGACCATCGAAAAGCTTGAAAAGATAGGAAACAATCTGGGCGATTTGGGTATCGTACAGGGTGAAATCGCGGAGGAATTGTTTTATAGAAACGTGAAATATCTGTTCAAGCCTCTGGATCTGCGATTTGATCGAATACGCCGGAATGTGAAGATAAAAGGCGCCAAAGGGGAATATGACATCGTTGCGGATGACACAGGCCTGGTGTTGGTAATTGAGGTAAAGAACAAGCTGAGCAAACGGCTGGTTGACAAATTCAAGGATGAAAAACTGCCCCGCTTCAAGACGCTTTTGCCGGAGTACCGTGACAGCAAGGTGCTGGCGGGCATCGGTGCGCTGGTTGTGAAAGACGATGTGGGCCGCGGAAAAGGCGGGGTTGTTTGTTTTGACCCAGACCAGTGACGGTGGCGCGGCATTGTTGAACCGGAAGGGATTCAGACCGAAAGAGTTTTCATAAATTGTTTTAAGACGTTATGTAACACCGCCATATCCCATGTATGTATGTTCGGAATGAACGTCCCATCCCAATCCACCAATTCTTCATCCTGAATTTCCCAAAACCCCACACCCTTTCTCTACTATCCGTGTCCATCTGTGGGCCAATTCTCATTTCAGTGGGAAGGTACAGCTAAGTCTTTTAAGCGAAAACATGCCGGTCAGACCGGTTACCGCTTTGGGCGTTCTGTCGGATTTGAAAGGAAACAAATGTTTGAAGTGCCGGTATTGGGTTGCCACAAATGCCCTGGTGCCGATAATGCCGGAATCCGTGAAAT
>DFZE01000175.1:10053-15673 GCA_002382065.1 Desulfobacteraceae bacterium UBA4064 | reverse complement strand
TTATACGCTAGTTATCTATTAAAATCTAGACTGAACATCATTCATTTTTTTTGTTCATATTCAGAATTGTATTCATGGATAAATTGATATGTTCAACGTATGCAAAGTGCGAAATGGAAGTTATTAGAAGAGTATCTCGACAGCTTGCTGTAAAAGTCTGTAAAATAATATTCCGCCTTCTGGAAATGTTTTTGGCTGACTCATGGCCCCTTATATTATAAGGCCAGTGAAATGGATAGCCCCTTATTCAAAAAACATACTTGATCAACATCCTGAATTTATGATTAAGTGGTTTTGTTCAATGCCATTGCTCCCGGTCAAGCCCCCTGTTTTGGATAGTTTTGAAAGCTATATTTTCGAAATATCCGTTTTACCAACTCCAGACTGGAACTCTCCGTAACCTTTGCACCATAATTCGTCAGTGAGAAATCTGTTTCATTAAATCACAGGCGATCAATTGCTGCCTGAACTTCCAACATCAATCCGCTCAAGAATTCCCGGGCCGTGTTCTTTTCTTCCTCGGACCAAGCGGAGGAATCGGCTGCTGCCAGTTTTTCCCATATCTTTTGGATCAGTTGGAATAAGGCCGACGCCTTGTCACATCTCTGTTGCCGGACTTTTTTCCTTGTATTTCATCCTTCCGCCTTCATCCTTCATCCTTCATCCTTCATCCCGTCCTCATCCCGTCCTCANNTCCTCATCCCGTCCTCATCCCGCACTCCGTCGCATGAAAATTTCCAGACGCTCCACCGCCAGCGACAGGCTGAGGGTCAGAATCAGGTAAAGTACTGTAATCGTGATCCAGCACTCAAATGTCAGATAGGTGGCGGCCATCAGCTCCATTCCCTGAAAACAGAGTTCCGGGATCGATATCACCGAAACAATGGCGGAATCCTTGATTGTGGAGATAAATTGACCGGCCAGCGGGGGCAGGATTCTCTGGATGGCCTGGGGCATGATGACATACTGCATTTTCTGACGCCAGGACAATCCCAGGGCATGGCATGCCTCGAACTGACCTTTTTCAATGGACTGAATGCCGGCCCGTACAATTTCCGTAATATAGGCGGCCTCAAAAATGGCAACGGTCACCATGGCAGAAATGAACGCCGTAAAAAACCGGGGTGGCGCAAACAGGAATGTCATGACGCGTTGTGTCGGTTCCGATGTGCTTCTGGCAAATTCATCCACGCCCAGGATTGGCATGATCTGGTCACTGACAAAAAAATAAAAGATAAAAATCAGAACCAGAGGCGGTGTGTTGCGGATCAGCTCCACAAATGTCCGGCCCAGGAGGCGTTTGAACAGGCTTTTGCTGACGCGAAAAAAACCGGCAACCGTTCCCAGAATGGTGGCCAGCAGGGTGGCCCAGATGCTGAGGCGAATGGTCGTAAACAGACCCTGCATCAACAGGTTGGCTGTCCAGTTGCCATTTTCATCGATGCGGAACAGATATTGGGGAATGGCGCCCCAGTTCCATTTGTAATGCAGTCCCACGTTAATGCGGTAGCCGATGTATCCCAAAATGGCGGCGACAAAGAGCAGAATGACCGCATCCAGCAGCGTATATTTCTGATTCTTTTTCAAAATGACGCCCTTCAAGTCAGGATCTGGTTGAGAAAGACCCGGGTCCGTTCCTCCTGGGGATTGGAGAAAAAATGTTCAGCCGTTCCGCCTTCCACAATTTTACCGGCTTCCATGAAGATCACCCAGTCGCTCACCTCGCGGGCAAAGCCCATTTCATGCGTGACCACCACCATGGTCATGCCTTCCCGAGCAAGGGTTTTCATGACTTCCAGAACCTCGCCGATCATTTCCGGATCCAGGGCGCTGGTCGCCTCGTCAAACAGCATGACCTTGGGCATCATGGCCAGTGCCCGTGCAATGGCAACCCGTTGTTGTTGGCCGCCGCTCAACTGGGCCGGAAAGGCATCGGCCTTTTCGGTGATGTTGACTTTCTTGAGCAGATCCATGGTCATTTCCGTGGCGTCTGCCCGGGTCTTTTTCCGGACCAGTTGCTGGGCCAGATTGATGTTGTCGCGTACCGTCATGTGGGGGAACAGGTTGAACTGCTGAAAGACCATGCCCACTTCTTTGCGGATTTCGAGCCTGTTTTTCCGGTTGTCATCCAGCGGAATGCCATCCACCACAATGGCGCCGCTGTCAATGTCCTCCAGTCCGTTCAGGCATCGCAGAAATGTGGATTTGCCCGATCCCGAAGGGCCAATGACCACAACCACTTCGCTGCGACGGATATGGGTGGTGAAATCACTCAGGGCCACAACACCATTGGAGAAGGTTTTGTTGATATTGTCCACGGTGATGATGTAATCACCAAACTGTTTGTCCTGCATGCAAAACGCGCCTCCGGAAAGGTTAACCAAGAACCCTGAGATGATCCTCCAAAAAATTGACCAGAACCGACAGGGTCACGGTAATGGCCAGGTAAATGGCGGCGATGGTAAACCAGAGCTCAAACGTCAGAAAGGTTTCAGAGATGATGACCTGGCCCTGCATGGTCAAATCGTAAACGGCAATGATGCTGACCAGTGCCGAATCCTTGATCAGGGATATTCCCTGGCTGGTCAGGGGCGGGAGAATGCGGCGGATGGCCTGGGGCAGAATGATGCGGCGATAGGTGTCAACCGGACTGAGTCCCAGGCTGTAGGCGGCTTCCCATTGTCCTTTTTGAATGGAGATGATTCCGGCCCGGAAAATTTCCGAGGCATAGGCCCCTTCAAAAATACTGAGCGCCAGCACGGCCGATAAAAAACGGTCGATATCCAGGACCGGCCCCAGAACAAAATAGATAAAAAAAAGCTGGACCATGAGCGGTGTGTTGCGGATTGTCTCCAGATAGCAGCGCGCCAGGAGACGGGCCGCCAGCGAGTCGGACAGACGGAACAGGGCGGCAATCAGCCCAATGGCAAAGGAGAGCAGCAGACTGATTCCCGATACCTGAAATGTGACCATCAGCCCATGGATCAGGGGACCTGCGCCCAGACGTCCGTCTTTAAACGTATAAATGTATTTGGGAACACGGTACCATTGCCAGTTGTATCCCAGTTTTTGGGTCCCGGAACTGATCAGCCAGACCATGGCAAAAATGACGGCAAGATATTTCAGAATATCAATGAATGTTGAATGTATGTGGAAAAATCGGATTGTTTTCCTTTTTTTTTGAGACAGGCTATTCATTCGGCAGTTTCCATTTTGTCAGTTGCCTGTCGCAGGGGGCAATGGTCGTCCATGCAATCGGAAAAACCGGACGACGTGCTGGTACGGTCAGATTTTTGTCGGTTGGCACAGATTTCGGAAATACCATCGTTAACCTTTCAGCAGTCATAAAAAGTGTTTTCAATCAAACCGCTCCCGGACGGGAGGGGGGGGGCAATAACGGGGGAAGAAATCGCAGAATGGGACCGGGTCAGACCGTGAATCCGCGCCACAGATAAAACCGGATCGCTGTATATACAGTTTTTTTCCACAACACATAAATTGACCGTATGCTATTGTCAAGAAAAAATACCGGATGCAATACCTGAACCGGGTTTTTCATATTGGCCTTTACCGGCATTCCGCAAGGGGATTCCACTGGTTCCCGGAAGACCATTTCCATAAAAATTGCTTGACAATGCGACATTGATTCCTCTAACAATTTACCTGTATATACAACTTGATTTTTTTACAGAAACATCCACGGGGGGAGAATGATGTCCTTGGAACAATTAGGTAAACTGGTAGAAGACGGCGATGTCGAGGCAGCCGCTGAACTGGGCGCGAAACTGCTGGAAAATGGCGCCGATCCCATTGAAATGATCGACATGCTTACCCGGACCATGAAACACATGGGGGAGCTTTTTGCAAAGCTGGATATATTCCTGCCGGAAATCATGATGGCCGGTGACGCACTGACCGCCGTTGTGAAAGTCCTGGGACCCTATCTTGAAAAGGTCGGCGGAAGAGCATCCAAAGGAAAAGTCGTCATTTGTGTGGTGAGAGGCGATCTGCATGAAATCGGCAAGAATATTGTCAAACTGGTTCTGGAAACCAGTGGCTTTGAAGTGAAGGACCTGGGCTACGATGTGGATTCGCTGATATTTGTCAGGGAAGCCCAGGCAATGGGAGCAGACTTTATCGCATCATCATCCCTGATGACCACGACCATGCCGCGTCAGAAGGAAATTATTGAGATTTTGAAGGACAAGGGCATTCGGGACAAATTCAAGGTGGTTATTGGCGGTGCGCCCACATCCCAGCTTTGGGCCGATAAAATCGGTGCGGATCTTTACTGTTACGGATACCCCATGAATCACCAGAAAACCCTTTTTGACCTGGCCGACGGGCTGTCCATTGGCGTTCGAATCAACGCGGCATTCCTCATGGAGCCGGTCAAAACCATTTCCTGTTTTACGCTGCTGCACAGCGAAAAATCGGTAAACACGGCTGCGGAAAAATGCTCCCTGTGCCGACTGCCCCGTTGCCAGTTCCGGCAGGGACCATCTTTTGTTACACATGTCAAAAAACAACAGGAATGATCCCATGAAACCGGTTTCCATAATCTGGGGTGCCCCATCTTTCTGGATTGAACGATTTCCACTGATGGTTGGTGTGGAAAAAGGCATTTTTCAGGACCTGGGGGTGTGCCCGGAACTGAAGATTCATCACGGGGGGCCAGAGCTTCTGCAGGCTGTGCGGGATAACCGGGTGCATGTGGGCGAAATCGGTCTGCTCCCGTTTCTGGCCGCTTTTTCCCGGGGACTTCCCGCCAGAATTATCGGTAGCACCTTTATTCAACGCCTGGATCATTTTCTGGTGGCGCGAACAGGCATCCAGTCACTGGCAGACCTGAAGGGCCAACGAATTGGTATTCTGTCCAAGGGAAGTTGTGATGACTACTTTATCCGTCACCTGCTGCAAAGACAGGGAATCGATCCCGACCATGAGGCAACGCTGATGCCGCTGGGCAGTGCCTACAATGATCCGGCCTGTTTTATCAGTGGAGGGATCGATGCCGGATTTATGGCGGAACCGGCCCTGAGCGCCGGTGAAAGCCGGGGGTTATTTCATGTTTTGGCACGGGTGGGCGATTTTTTCCCGCGGTATCAGTGGGGGGGGATTTTTGCCGCCGATTCCTGGATTCAGAACCATCGCCCGCTGTTGACGGCCCTGATGGCGGGCTATCGGGAATCGGTGCGGCAGATGGCCGCAGATCCGGAAGCGTGTGTTTTTCCGGGAAGTGACTGGTTTCGGGTGACCCCGGAGGTGTTTCGCAGCGCACTGAACCGGCATTTGCCAAGCATGGAAATGGATGCGCGGATTGATTCTGAAGGGCTTGAAAACTGTATTCGAATACAACTGGCGCTGGGAGCCATTCCGGAAGCGATCCGGGTGGAAGAGATCGTGGTGCAGTTTTGAGTTAGGCTGAAGACTGAAGGCTGAAGACTGAAGGGCCGACGGCAAAACCGCTGACGGCCGGATTGGCCGTCAGGAAATCGCCAAAAGCCGCGACATCCTGACCTGCCGGCTGTTTCGATTGATAGTTCATGACATTTTGATTTCTTTTTACCGCGAAAATGCTGTTAAAAATAAACCTATACCATCAAGCTCCGTAGGAGCG
>DFZE01000175.1:0-10048 GCA_002382065.1 Desulfobacteraceae bacterium UBA4064 | reverse complement strand
ACAGGTCGCCCCTACGGGGCTTTTCAAGGAGACAGGCAGATGCATACCGGATTCAAATCTCAATGCGTGCCCGCATACCGGCTTCTCACCCAAGATCAGATCCATCATCTCCATAGCGCCATACTGGATCTTCTGGAAACTGTCGGTGTCAGGGTTCTGTATCCGGAAGCGGTTGACATGCTTGCCGGCGCCGGAAGCCGGGTGATGCCGGACCATATCGTGCAGATTCCCGGGAGCGTCGTGGAGACATGCATCAAATCCGCGCCTTCTGCCGTTATGCTTTACAACCGTCTGGGTGAGGAAGCCATGCGGCTGGAAGGCCGCCGGACCTGTTCTGGCATGGGAACCGATCTGACCCATACCATCGACATGGAAAGCGGCCGTGTCCGGCAATCCCGGCTGAGTGATGTGGTCAACGCGGCCCGGGTCGGCGACGCCATGGAACATATCGATTTCATCGGCTCCTATGCACTGCCCTATGATTCACCGGTCAACCTGATGTACATCGATTCCTTCAGGACCGAACTGGGAAATTCGGTCAAACCCATTTTCTATACGGCTGCCGGCATCCAGGACATTCGGGTCATTCATGACATGGCTGCTGCGGTGGTGGGCGGCAAAGATGCGCTGCGAAACAAACCGATCCACAGCCACTATGTCGAGCCCCTGACCCCCCTGACCCACTCGACCGGCGCCATTCAAAAACTTTTTTCTGTGCAGACAACGGCATCCCGGTCAACTATACCCCGGGCATGATGTCCGGCGCCAGTGCGCCCGTAACTCTGGCCGGCAGCATCGCTGTCGGAAATGCCGAGGCGTTGAGCGGTATTGTCCTGCATCAGGTGCGCGCAGCCGGAGTCCCCATTGTATCGGGTTTTGGCATGTCCACGTTTGACATGAAAACCCTGGCCTGTGTTTACGGTAGTCCGGAATACCGCCTGATGCTTTCGGCCTGCGCCGATCTCTATCATTTCTATGGGATTCCCATGTGGGGAACCGCCGGTGTCAGCGATGCCCACTGCATCGATCAGCAGGCCGGAATGGAATGGGCCATATCCCTGATGACAGCGGTCCTGGATGGCGCCAACCTGGTTCATTGGGGTATCTGGGACAGGGCCTGGTCGGTCCATCCGGCAGCGCTGGTCATGTGTTCTGAAATCATTGGCTATGTCCGGCGAATGGCCCGGGGCTTTACCATCGATGCCGATCATCTGGCGCTGGATGTGATCCGGGAACTGGGGCCCGGGGGGGATTTTCTTTCCACGGAACATACCTTTGACTTTTTCAGAAAAGAACACTGGCAGCCAGGTCTGTGCAACCGGAGGACCCTGGACAACTGGCAGGCCGATGGGGAAAAAACCTGGGCGGATCTGGCCATGGAAAAAACCCGGGACATCCTGGCCGGTCATCGGACAATTCCCCTTGGCGGCGATGTTCAGTCAACCCTGAATGAATTGCGGAAGCAGGCTGAATTTGACCTGAAGCATGTCAGCTTTGACTCCTGATATCGGATATTAGGCTGTCGGAAATAAATAAATCCACATCTTGCTTGTCTNNCGTCGCAATCCAGTGGATTTATTTACTTCCAACAGCCTTATTCCGGTGAGGTCTGTTTGGCCAGAACCGCCAGTTTGACGGCCTGAATCTTTCGGTAAACCGCTTGCGGCGGTTTGATTGCGCCATCGACGGTCAACAGATCCCGCACGATATCGATGCCGAAAAGTTTCTGGTTTGTCTCCAGATAAGGGAGAATCAACGCCCAGTCCGCATCGGTGACCGGAGCGAATTCAGCGCCGTTCAACTGTTCATCGATGAGTTGTTGGTGCGGATCACGGGCGAATATGGCGCCGCCCGAGGCCAGGGAAAACAGATTCGAGCCGGGATACGGGCTGTCCAGGGGGACAACTTTTCCGGAGTCATCAAATCGGATACCGTTTAAAATCACGAATCCGCCGCCATTATGGATATCTCCGGCCATGAAGGATTCCGCCAGAAAATCCAGGCTGGTCCCGTTGATGACCACCCGCGGCCTCCCGACCGCATTGATCAGCGGTCTTCCGGCGGCATTCCCCATCACATAGATTTCCCCCCCCTTTGCGCCATACATGAATGTCTGGCCCACATCCCCGTAAACGATCAGTTTGCCTTTTTTGATGATCTGACAGAGCTGATCCTGCGCATTTCCATGCACCCGGATTTCCATGCCATCGATGCCCGAGGCCACATAGTCGCCGGAACTGCCGAACAGATCCATGCGAACGTCTTCGGTATCGGGACCGAACCCGCATCCATGAAACCGTTGTCCTTTCAGACCAAATACCATAAACCGTTTCCAGCCCAATTTGTAGGCACTGACAGCCAGCAGGGCATCACACGTATCACCTTCGGGGGGAAAATCCCGGGCGAAGATCACCAGAATATTTTCCCTGCCATGTGGCGCCCGAATGGTTGCAGCGGTCTCATGGTCGATTCGTGCAAATCGGCTATCGGCGTTTTTGGAAATGGATGGTATATTTCCCAGAATCCGGTTCAAATGCTCCCGGATGATCTGAATCACGGAGCTGGAACGCATTTTCCCGCAGTCATAACGCCTGTCGTTCAGCCGCGCCAGCACATCGATAGCCCCTTCACGGGCATCGTCATTCCGGCCGGATTTCGATTCGATGGCGCCAAGGGCCCAGCGGAGATGCCCCAGGTTCCAGGACGGAATGGCTGAAACCATCATCGAAAACAAATGCGCCGCGCCATCCGGGGTCAAATTCCGATCCATTGCCTCGAGAAGGGCGGCCCCATCTGCCGGAGACTCTGGTTCGGCCCCGTTATCAATCCGATACTCTCCAGAAGGCGCCGTAATCGGTCTGTCGAATTTATCCGCGCATGACAGGGTTGTCATCCCGTTTTGTTTTTCCACGGTAAAACAGAACGCGCCCCCATCCGTGTGGCTGCCGCCCCGGGCATTCCAGTACCGGTCGGCAACGCGCCGGAAACGCGGATCTTCTTCGTTGAGGGATTTCAGTGTGGCATCGATGGCCTGCTTTTCGGAGCCAACCAGTCCGATGGAAACATCGCCGGTCTGAAGGGCAAAGACCTGCGGCCTCAGCATGGCCGTATCCGTAATCCCCAGAAGACGGTAACGATCCCTGTCCGGTTCGCTTCCGGCAATGATGAAAAACCAGGGGCCATCCGGTGACCCCTGAACATGCACCCGCTGAATGGCCCGGTACACTTCCTGCCGTTCGGCGGACAACTGATCGAAATCAAGCTCCGTGGTCGGTGCAATGGCCTCAATGACATACTCCATCGGGTATTTGTAAACCCGCGTCAGGAGGTCGTAAAGCAGTGCGGATACCTCGGTATCGGTCAAAAACTGGGGGACAATGTTGTGCTGTCTCAGGTATTCGCTGACGCTGTAGTAATTGGCAAAATCGCCATTGTGAACCAGGGCTTCATTCATTCCGATGAACGGATGGGCTCCGCCCGGATGCCATACCCGTCCCTTGGTGGGATACCGCTGGTGGGCGATCCAGACCTGAGCCACGAAATCATCCAGCCCGTAATAGGTGACAACCTGCTCGGCATATCCCACAATTTTAAAAATGACCAGATCGCGCGCATGAGACATGACAAATGCGCGCTGTTTTCCCATGGACGCATAATACCGCTGATTGAGACGGTAGCTGTTTTGATAGATAAACTCATCTTCCACATCACGCAACGGCGCACCGACCATTTCATGGGATTGCGCAAACCGTTCAATGACATCCGCCTTGACCCGAACAAAATACTGCACGATATCCGGCGGCTTGACTGCCAGCCCCAACTCCCTGTAATCCCCTGCGGGTTGGATCCGATTTTGATGGGCGATCTCCAGATCCGGCAAAATGAATTCCGTTTCCACCGACGGTTCGGCCTTCGGATCGATGAGGGCGATCTGAAGCAGGTAGTGGGTCTTCAATGTCCCGGCATCCACGCCCAGTTGTTCGGGATTGAGCGCCGCCGCCGCGATGCCGCCCCCTTTTCCGTTTCCCCGGTTGTGCATCTGAATGGAGGGTTCAAAAATATGTCTGCCGCGAACCGGCACCGATGCGGCAAAGCCCACGACTCCGCAGCCGCCTTCCTCGGCCGCCTTTTCCCGGGGAATCTTCGACAGCCCCAGTCCATCGATCAGCGCCTTTCTTGACGCCAGTATCCGTCGGATCATCTGATCTGATTTGACTTGCATTGTCTCGCCCTTCAATTGGTTTCAATATTCAGCACGGTAGGGCCGGGCCGAATCAGGTTTCAGCAAAAATGTTTTGGGTTAAAAGCGGTACATGTCATTTTTATATATGGGATGAACCACATGGAATGATTCATGATCGGTTACCGTGAAAATGAAAAAACAGAATTCAGAAGACAGAATTCAGAATTCAGAATAAAAAGGTATATGCCATTTTCATAGATGGGGGTGAATCCATCCGGAATGATTTATGAAGGTTTACCGTGAAAATACATCCAGTAGGGGCGAACCTACGTGTTCGCCCTCATTTTCATATATGGGGGCGAGCAAGCCCTTGATCATGAGCGTTTACCGTGAAAATGCAGTTCAATAGAAACATATACCATCAAGCTCCGTAGGAGTGTCCTGTTTTGTAGAATGAAGTTTAATAATTTCCCTCAAGCCCCGTAGGGGCGACCTGTGTATTCCGGTTACAGGCCGCTCCGATGGAGCTTGATGGGAATAACTGCATCAATTATTACAAACAGGTCGCCCCTACGGGGCTTTGGCTGGTTCCCAAGCTCCAGCTTCCCGAACCATTCAGAACATTTAAATAAGAGATGAAGCAGGAGCTTCATGGATGTTGGTTCCCAAGCAGGAGCTGGGAACCAGCCAACAGCCAAGCCGCCTGACCGTCCAACGGCCGCCCTGCCAGAATGCGGTATGCCGCACCTTCAGTCTTCAGTCTTCAGCCTTGTATAATCCCGATGGGTAAGCAGATCGCTCCGCCCGACCAGTTGCCCAACATGCCGCATCCCGAAGCGCCAGAGAATTTCCTGAAGCTGTACCGCAAATGAATGAAACAGGTTAATGAGTCGTTGGGATGCGTATTCAAGCCCATACAGGTTCGTCAATTCCGGGTCGGTGGTCGCGATTCCCCGCGGGCATCCCCGGCCGCTTTCACACGCCGCACACCGGATACACTCCAGGGCGACCATCTCGGCCGTACCGATGACCACACCGTCGGCGCCCAGGGCAATGGCTTTGGCGATGTCCCAGGCTGTTCGGATCCCGCCAGAGGCGATCAGGGTCAAATGGTCCCGTACCCCTTCGTCCTGCAGGAACTGATGCACCTTTGGAATGGCGTATTCGATGGGCATGGCGATGTTCTTTTTGGCAATATCCGGCGCCGCGCCGGTCCCGCCGTAGGAGCCGTCGATATGAATGATGTGTGCCCCGGCGTAATAGCTGCCGACAGCCACCATATCGACATCTGTCGGTGTTGACACCTTGACCGACACCAACGCCCTGGGGTTGATGACCTTGATCCAGTCGATATGTTTTTTATGATCCTCGACGGAATACACCGAATGGAACGGAAACGGTGAAAAAAGGGCATTCCCTTCGACAGCTTCGCGCATGCGGGCTACGGCAGGTGTCACCTTGTCTCCCAGCAGGTGGCCTCCCAGGCCGGGTTTTGCGCCCTGGGCGTATTTGAACTCCACGATGGGCGCCCGCTGGATTGTTTCTTCCCGGACGCCAAAAAGACCGGTGGCCACCTGTGTAATGACATGGTCNNTTGTAGGGGACCAGTTCATCCGGATACCCGCCTTCTCCGGTACAGGTAAAGGAATTGAAAACGGAATAGGCCATGGCCCTGCCCACCATGGTCGACAGACTGATGGAACCATAGCTCATTCCGCCGCCGTAAATGGGAAAACCGATGGTGATATTCGGCCGGGAGTCATCCTTCCTGCGGTTGAGAGAGATGGACAGGTCCACATCCTTGGGCAGAAATAACTGGTTTGGATCATTTTTGGGGAATTTCAGATCGATTCGATCAAACCCGCCGCCGGATTGCCCGGTCCGGTATTCCAGGCCGTTAGTGGGAGGTCCACCGGTTTCAGCCTGAAGCCATGTCGATACAATGAGTGGCGCGGGCCACCGGGGATCGCCAAATGTCTTCCAGGAGGGGTCCGGACCGATCCGGATCGCCTCCCGGGGACAGGCGTCTCCGCAAAAACGGCCCTTGCGCCGGCAGCGGGAGGCCCCGATGCACAAATGGGATCGCGGTGACAGCATGCGTTTGCCGGCCATGACATGAACCCCGTACGAGCAGATTTCCGCACACTTTCCACAGGCGATGCATGCCGATGAGCGGGTTACCCGGTATTCACCAAACTGATTCCGGTAGCGCGACGGGCAATTACGGGTCTCTCCGCCTTCAATCGGATAGCGCCAGTATATGTCGGACGGTTCATAATCCTTCTCAGGCGGTGCCGCGTCTTTTTTTCTGACACCGAAAATCGGTGCGAAATGCCCTTTTTCCAGATCGTCGAAAAACATGGCCCGACCGACTTCTCCCCTGAGCCTTCTGGCTTCCCGCATCCCCATGGCCCCCATCACTTCGATGAACTGGGAATGCCAGGCAGCCATCAGGTTGACGATTCGCTGTCTGGCATGATGAACCGGAAGACTGTCGGATAGGGGCGGATCATGGAACCCATCGGCTGAACGGGTTTCCAGTCGGCTCTCCATGGCGACACGCAATGCGGTATCAACAGCGACACCATCGGCCCCGCACACGACACTCTTTGCCAGGTGTTCCGCCATTCCGACCCCGCCGGAAACAATCAGCGAAACCTCTTCACGGATCGATGCTTCCACCAGAGCCATGTGGATTTCCCGCAACAGCCGTGTGACAAAATNNCCGAAACCGCAACCGGCAGAAGATGCCTGAAGATGGATGATCTCGGCATTGGACCGCGCCAGTTCCAGGACGCGATCCCTGGCATGTTCATCCAGGAACACGCTGACAGCGGTGATCAGGGTTGGATGCGTCTTTCTGATTTTTGCCAGGATATCGGAAATTCCGCCGGTATGGGCCATCATGACAACCGGGGCCCCGGCAATTTCATCCAGTGACGACAGCGCGGCCGGATCAACTTTCACCATCTGGGACGACAGGAGGTCCGCAGGGAGTTTCCTTGCGTCCTCAAACGTTGTAATGGCAAGTGTTTTCAGTTCTCTGGCAGCCATAACAATCGCCATCACCGCCGTATCGCCAAGAAATTGTCTGTCTGACGCATCCAGAAGAAGCGGCAGGGGAATTTCGACGACCGGCGGCATTCGGGTTGTGAGGCGGCCGTCGGCATCAAAGGACAGATGGCCCGGCTTGCGTCCCAGTTCGATCACCGTACTGATATATTCGCGGCCATGAATCCCGTCACGCGTGGGCCTGACAATTTCCGACATGTCGGTCCACATCTGATCAAACCCCGGACCACTGAAAGGTCCCCGATATCCGGCCCCGGACACGGGAATTTTTCCGGTTGCCGACATTTTCCATAAGGATTCGATAATATTCGGGGTCCAGTAACTGTCCCCCATGGCCAGATACCGGGGGTTGACGACACGGCCGATGATATTTTTTTTGCATTCCTGTACACACCGCATGCAATTGACACATTCGGTATCACAGGTATCCACGATCTGGGCTGCATTGAATNNTTCGATGGTCGTAAACCCGGAAAACGCAGGACTCCCGCTTCACGCAATGAAGACAGCCCAGGCACCCCTCGATCTCGATGGCCGTGAGCCTCGATATGGGTTCAAATATCGGCGGTGCGGGTTTCGGGTGGATATGATATTTTTTCGGCATAATGATTCACCAGTTCCTTGACAGACCGTTTTATGGAATCAGACGATGAGGGGTCGGGGCAACAATCCGGCGCTTTTGATAATTTCCGGCAGCAGATGTTCGGTTTCAATGGCCTGGAGATGGACGCCTTTGACACCGGCAATCTCCTGAACACCGGCAATCAGCTCAAGCGTGATCCGGATTCCTTCACGGGCGGGGTCTTCGGCGGTTTTCATGCGGCGGATCAGGGCCTCGGGAACCACCACGCCGGGTACACTCCGGTTCATGTAGCTGAGCATTCCGGCGGATCGGGGAACGATGATCCCTGCCAGGATGGCGGTTTTATCCGTCAATCCCATGTCCACGGCCTTTGCCATGGCCTGACCGAAGGCCTTTAAATCGTAAACGGCCTGGGTTTGAATGAAATCCGCCCCGGCCGCCACTTTTTTGGCCAGACGAAAGGTCCGGAATGCGACCGGAGGGGCCAGCGGGGTCCATGCCGCTCCGATAAAAAACGGCGCGGGTTCGGTGATGCTGTCACCGCCTTCCTGTACGGCCTGATCCCGGAGTCCGCGCACCACGCGGATCAACTGGATGGAGTCGATGTCGTAAACGTTTCTGGCGCCTGGATGGCCTTTCAGTTTTCCGCCGGCAGAGGCCTTTTGATGGTCGCCGGAAAGGCACAGAACATTTCGGATGCCCAGAGCCGAAGCCCCCAGCAGATCGGATTGAATGGCAATACGGTTTCTGTCCCGGCACACCATCTGCATGACCGGTTCAAGTTGCTGATCCAGGAGGATCTTGGATGCGGCGATGCTCGACATGCGCACCACGGCGGTCTGGTTGTCCGTTACATTGAATGCATCGGCAACACCGTTCAGTATCTGTGCCTTTTCGATCACCGCACCTGCGTTGGGTCCGCGCGGCGGACCGACTTCGGCCGTCACCGCGAAATGCCCGGCCGACAGGACTTTTTCCAGTCGTGTTCCCGCTTTTTCGCTCATGAACGCAAATCCTCCCTCACCATGATCTTTTGTCCCCCGTGNNCCGTGAATTGGACCAGTTTCGCGTCGGCTGAAATTTCAGCAGCGCGTCGAGCTGGCCTCTGGCCTCGGCCCGTTCGTAAATTTTCAGCCAGATGCAGTCCGCATCCGGATTCACCTCGCAGTTTCCGTTTTCCCGGGTTCCGCCGCAGGGGCCGTTCATCAGGCTTTTGGCGCAACGGGCCACCGGGCAAAGGCCAAACGTTTCACCCAGGACGCACGCGCCACAGGCCTCACACCGCACCGACCAGACGCCGGGCGCCTCCCGGACAGCCAGGGATGTCGTGTTGACCCCCGGATACACNNGGGACGGGATCGAACCGATCCGCCAGTGACTGAATGCCGATACCGCAGGCAATGCTGACCACGGCATCGACCTGATCCATCCCGGGACAATTTTCGATAAATTCCGGTTCACACTGTCTCTCCAGTGTGGCTGTCATGATCTCAACCTTATGGCCTTCCTTTGCCAGCGCCATTCGAAGAAGCGNNGGCCAGTGTTTCGACTTCCCGTTCCCCGCCTGCCGCACATTCGGCCACACAGGTCGCACAGCCGGCCACCAGTATTTTCCGATGGCCCCTGAGTTTTGCCAGTATTTCAGAAATGGGTTTCCATTCCGCGATAATCATCGTCGATTTTCTCCTTTTATCGGCCATCCTTTTATTGGATTGATTCCCAAAGACCGCACAGTCATAGCCTGTTTGTCCACCTGTTCCGCCAGGTTGTCCGCGGTAAGCCCGNNCGCCCCGTATCAGCGAGACCCGTGCTCCCTCCAGCCCCGCGGATTCCAGAAGGTTCTGGACATACCGGATTCGTTTTTCCGCACGCACATTTCCCACCATGAATCGGCAGGCTTTGTCCGGACAGGCGACTATAAGGACGCCATCGGCGCCATCCTCCAGGACTTTCAGAATATGGGGGACATCCGTCTTGCTGGAACACGGCAGGGCCACCAGACGCGACCGCCCCACATGCAACAGGCCGATCACAGCGGAAATGTCTGTTGCCGGATCCACACTCTGCCTGCAGAACAGAACCACGATTTCGGGTTTGAAATTTTCGTCCATGGCGATGAATTCACCGGAGAGGTAAAAATCGACATGGACGAAAATTTCAAACCCGAAATCGTGGTTCTGTTCTGCAGGCAGAGTGTGGATCCGGCAACA
>DFZE01000209.1:48483-49625 GCA_002382065.1 Desulfobacteraceae bacterium UBA4064 | reverse complement strand
CTGATCGCTCAATAACCCCTTGCATTTAACCTCTTTCCAATTCTTGATTGTTCACGGGTGCATCCTTTTTGGGGTTTGTTTTGGCGAACCATCTCTATAAAGGAGAGCCCGTGAATAATCAAGAATTGGAAAGAGGTTAAATGCAAGGGGTTATTGAGCGATCAGATGGCAAACGGATCATGTATCCAGTATTTTAAACAACCGGGAATTGCCCCGGCCTATAGAAAATCACCATCCTGCTTATAACCTCTTGCTTTCGATCTCTTTTCGAACTTCAGTTCGGTAATATATAAAAGGAAAAGAGGACGATTTTTTCAAAGTGAAATGGAGCCAAACATGATTCAACCAGGTGATCCAGTCTATCGGAAAGATATTTGGGATCTGTCCCGCTTTATCGAAGCGCAGCAGAACACCTATGATACGGTTGTGTCGGAATTATCCTCTCTGATTAACCATTTGATAATGAATCGATCATATGCTTGACGCTGCAGGACAGTTGAATTTTTCCGTCTTTTAACCATTGGTCTTTTCAATATTTGAAAAAGTGACAGCTCTTACTTTTTTCTTTCCTCGAACTGGCCTTTCTCAATCGCCTCACCGATGGTTTGATTCGGATGACGGAACACCACCCGGCGTTCACCGGTTTCCAGGTCCTCCACTACTTCCCTGTAGGGTGGCAGAAAAGTAAAAAACGCCCATTCAGCAGATCCGACATGTTTCCATTTGTTACGCATGGATACAGATTCCTTCTAAAACAATAGCTTATGGATTTGAACGGAAGGAAAACTGACAGGAAGCAGGAGGTTATCTCCTCCTGATCATAAACAAGCAAACTAAGGCGGGAAGTTTTGCGTTGTGTGTACGAAAAATCAGGTCAGTCATGATGAAAAACTGGATGCAGGATTGGAGCGGGCTGGCCGATCGGTTATGAATGAAAATCGTTTGTACCTTATTTTTTAACCGAAGTCATCCGGGAGTGGGGGGAGCAATTTAAATCAATAATTCCATGTTGCACCCACCTCCGTAAGAGGAATCACCTGAATATTTTTTGCAAGGGCATAAGATGCTTTTCCCGGATAGACAATCCATAACCCGGCCAACTGCAAATCTTCGATGGCCGTTTGCATGGATCGGGTCAGTTT
>DFZE01000209.1:44375-48453 GCA_002382065.1 Desulfobacteraceae bacterium UBA4064 | reverse complement strand
GTCCAGAGCAAAACCCTCCCAGGAAGCCCCCAGTTTGGGGGATGAATGAAGCTGATCAAGATTTTCGACGGACAGAAGGGAGTGAAAAAGGCCGGAGTCCCGAAGGTACAATTTGGGCCGTTTCACAATCCGTTTGCCGATATTGGCATACCAGGGCTGGAGGATTCGGATCATGAAGGTTCCTTCCAGGATATCACCATATTTCCGGACCGTCATGTCAGAAACCCCGAAAGAACGCCCCAATTCGGCATAGTTCAGAATCTGGCCGTGATAATGACTCAACATGAGCCAAAAACGCCGAAGTGTTCGGGCCGGAATGGTAATGCCCAACTGGGGGATGTCCCGTTCCAGAAAAGTGGTGATGTACTGATTACGCCACAGCCCGCTCTCTTCATCCGAAGCCGTCAGAAAAGACCGGGGCAATCCGCCGCGCATCCAGAGGGTTTTCATGTTTTCCGGCCCAATATCCTGCAGGCGGAATCCGCTCAGGTAATAATGGGCGATCCGGCCGGCCAGGGACTCCGAGCTTTGTCGAATCAAATTCCGTGACGCACTTCCCAATATGACAAACGTGCGATTTTTATTCTGATCGACCAAATAACGAAGCAAAGGAAACAGCTCTGGTTGGCGCTGGATTTCATCGATGACAATCAACCCGGTCAAATCCTCGAGCGCAAGCTGAGGATGATCCAGCCTGGCTGCATCCTGTGGGTTTTCAAGATCGAAATAGTGATCCGCATTCAGTGTCCGGGCCAGTGTGGTTTTCCCGCATTGCCTGGGACCCAGAATCGCCAAAACGGGAAACATCGTTAGCCATTGGGCGATTCTCTTTTTATCGTGAATTCTGTCGATGGTATTCATGCGGACAATTTAGCAGATATTCCTTGAAAAATCAAACACAGCATATGATTTTTCAAGGAATATTTTTCGCCTTCCCAAAATCCAAATCCGAATCATTATCCTCCCACAAAGCCATCACATCCTCTATCCAATCCTGAAACTGACTTTCGTTTTTTTCAAACCTGCCCAATTCCACTGCCCCCATACCGGTAACACTAATTTATCGTTTGAAAAAAGGGTACGAACTGATAGGGAAGTTTTCAAAAAGATATCCGTCCACATTTCCCCCAACCGGAATCCATCGTTGAGTGAACCTTACGGAATCATCATGAGCTGCAATCCCTCTCTCCACAATATCCATTCTTGAAAGGGCCGAACCCATGAAGAAAGTGAGACTTTTCGAAATGGCAAGAACGCTTGATATGCGTAACGATAATCTGATTGAAAAACTGAAGGCTCTGGATATCGAGACAAAAAGCCACATGACGGTTCTGAATGCTGAAACGATTGATATACTTCAAACTGGATCAAATTGCGCTTTATAATCCTATCATCACATCCCTCTCCACTGGNNGTTTCATCCAGTGGAGAGTATATCATAATGGCAAACATGAAGAAAAAGGATTCGGAACCCGCGTTGGGGCGACCCGTAATTCGCAGAAGAAGGGTGACAAATCAATAACTTTTATCACCACAAAGACGCAAAGAGACTCCATGTCAAAAATGGCGGCTGCCTGGCGTTCTTCGCGCCTTTGCGGTCATTTGAAAATTGGTCATCTGGCCCAAAAGACGATCATGGCCTGTATGCCATTCAGGTTGCGTGCAACCAAACCGAGGTTTTTTGCAAAGTCCTCAAAAAGACAGGGACCAATCACCATGTACATCTGCCAGANNTTCTATATGCTGATAACAATCTGGCTTGCCTCTATCCTGATGCTCTCCGAATATGCCGGTGGAGCAGAGGCATGTGTCATTTGGAAAAAAATCCCGTATCAGGTGGTCCGGGGAGATTCGCTGTCAAAAATTGCCACCAAAACGCACATCACCGTGACTGCTTTGCGGGTTTTCAACCACCTGGAGGATACTGTCATCCGGCCTGGCATGTGCCTGCATTTTCCGGAAATCGAGCTGGTGGCAGGCGACAACAGTTCCCGCAACCGTTCACAACCCGCCAATATCGAGGCCTGGCAGGTCTATTCTGCTTCCAGACGATGCTATGCGATGATTCTCTTTCTGGATGGATCCTCAGGGGAAGATGCCTACACCCTGGGCGTCTTTGTGCTGGATGGCGCATCCTGGCGGGAAACAGACCGATATGCGAATGTTCTTCCGGTAGATTGGGTTCTAAAATATCGATTAAAAACCCTGGCACCAGACGTGTCCGGAAATGAAGGGGCCTGTTGCTATCTGGAGTTTATCGCAAGCACCAAGGATTCCGGAATTGAAGGACTTGCACACATTCCCGCCGTGTCTCCCCATCTTCACGGCGTCCAGGTGATTCAGCATGCCTTCAGCGTCGGCGCCAGACAGATGGAATATCTGCCGGACATGGATATCTATGAAGAAGATATCGGCGCAGCATGGCCGGAGGCGCTGAAGGGCACCAGAGATACGATGCTCAGAAATGGGATGAACGGTGTGTTAAATATCAGTCGATGATGGAAAGGCATCCATCCATGAGGATTGGATAATTATGCCATGCGAAAAATTTGACATTTTCATTTCCGACGGTCATATACAACACCCGGGAAGGCAATTCGCCAACTGTGGATTTAATTATGATGGCCCTTTCGTGTGAAGAGGGGTTAATGAAGTACATATTCTATTTTATCGTTGGTGGGCTGNNTTGTCAGTTCCACGGCGTATTATGGCTCCACCGGGCGGGGATTTATCGCGGCCCTGATCAGCATGTTCCCATCCATGACCGTTCTGACATTCAGCCTGATATACCGGGCGGGTGGACAGGCTTCGGTTGTCGATTATGCCAAAAATCTTGTCTATGGTGTACCGCCCTGGATTCTTTATGTGTTTACAGTGGCCTGGCTTTGTGAACATATTGGCATTTGGCGGTCTCTGACACTGGGAATTGTCATTTATCTGGCCGCATCCTTTTGCATCAGCCATTTCAGATGATCTTTAGCTTTCACTCGATTATCAAGTTTTTNNAAAAAACTTGAACATCGAGTTTCAGGATAAAGATTTTGGAACCAAGCCCCCAAAATCAGCACCCTGTCGTCCATGTGGTTTTTGAATTTTCCTGACACGGATCCGAAATAACCATGGGAACATCCTATTTTTCAACCGAACCCGACCCGGCCATATCCGATATGCCGGATGGCCATGCCCTTACCTGGCTGTCACGGATTCCACCATTTTCATCCTTGCCGGAATACGAACTGAAAGCACTCACCCGGGTTCTTCATGTCGAGGTGGCGCCTCAGGGAACGATCCTGTTTCTTCAGGGCCGGTCGCAGGTGGAAAACCTCTACATTGTCAAAAAGGGGTTACTGGCGCTGAGTGGTCAGGCGCCACCAGACATATCCCGTGAAGTCGCACTCACAGAAAGTGACATGTTTGCCCCCCAGGTCAGCCAGTTTCTGAAAAATCTTGTCAAACAGGAAAATACCCTGAATGACAGAGAAATCTGGGGCGGCATTGCCCTGTTGCGGAACGCCGGCGTAGCGGATAAAACGGTCAAGGCGACACGCGACACGACATTGATTCTTGTACCGGGCCCAGTGTTTCTGGATATCTGCAACCGTTATCCGGTTGTCTATAAATTCTTTGTCGGCACGTTCAGACAGAAGATGATGGATGCCGCCTATGCCGCCAGGATTGTATCGGAGCAGGCCCGTGAATTTCTGATGAACACAGTCCCGTTTTCCTTTTTGCCGGAATCCGAGATTGTCAGGATTGCTTCGGAATTGTCCATCATCTATCATCCGCGGGACCAGATTGTCTTCACCCAGGGCATCTCCCCCATTCATGCGCTGGTTATCATTCAGAAAGGCGCAGCAGAACGGTATTTTGAAGAAAACAATCAAGTCACGCTCCATGACCAGATCAGTGAAGGCAGTATTTTTGGCGGCATCTCCCTGCTGCTGAACAATGCCATTTCCATCCGGTCCCTCAAAACCACAGAAGACACCCATTTTTACACCTGGCCCGGACAGCAGTTTCTGGATGTTTGTACCCGGTTCCCATTATTCACCGAGTATTTTACGGATATTTTTGGAAA
>DFZE01000209.1:33559-44291 GCA_002382065.1 Desulfobacteraceae bacterium UBA4064 | reverse complement strand
ATGACAGGTGATTTTGTTGGAATCGTTACCGACTCCGATCTGCGAAAAAAGGTGATTGCCGCTGGAATTGGCTTTCTGGAACCGGTTTCCATCATCATGTCCACCCCGCTTCACAGCATTTCACAAAACGCCCCGATATTTGAGGCACTGATGTCCATGATGCAGGAGAACGTGAAGCACATGGCGGTTATGGATCAGAATGATGCGGTTGTGGGAATCATCACCAACAGGGACATTCTGACGTCTCAGGGCCGGTCCCCTTTTTTTTTGATCCGGGAAATTCAAGCTTCCAATAGCCTTGACGAAATTTCCCATCTTCATCTGCAATTACCGGATGTTGTCCAAAATTTGATTCGAAACGGGGCAAACGCCGGAAACCTGACCCGTCTGATCACAACCATTTCCGATACGATTCTGGTCAAGTTGCTTGACATGGCCATCGCAAAACTGGGGCAACCGCCGTGCCGGTTCGCGTTCATGGTCCTGGGCAGTGAGGGAAGAAAGGAACAAACCCTGAAAACAGACCAGGACAACGCCATTATTTATGAAGACCCGCCGGACGCATCTGCAGAAGAAATCCGCTCATATTTCATGGCGTTGGGCGAAACGGTCTGCACCTGGCTGGATCAGGTGGGCTATGATTTCTGCAAAGGGGATATCATGGCCAAAAATCCCCGGTGGTGTCAACCGGTGTCGGTGTGGAAACAGTATTTTTCAGACTGGACGCATCAGGCAGAGGCGGAATATCTGCTGCAGGCCAGTATCTTCTTCGATTTCAGGGGTGGATATGGTGACATGAGCCTGGTCAGGGACCTGCGTCAGTATTTGATGAACACGCTTTTGGGGTGGGCCGGATTTTTTCGCCATTTGACCGAAAACGCCCTGTATTTTCGACCGCCGCTGGGATTTTTCCGAAACTTTATCGTGGAATCCAGAGGAGAATACCGGGATTCCTTTGACATCAAAAGCGCCATGATGCCGATTATCGACATCATCCGCATCTATTCGCTGAAATATCGGATTGCCGAAACCAACACCCCGGAACGCATGCTGCAGTTGTATCAACAGAAAAAACTGACATGGGATACCTATACCGAGCTGGAACATGCCTATAGGTTTCTGATGCAGCTTCGGTTCTCCTGCCAGGTGAATGCGGTCCTGATCGAAAAAACCGGACCGAACAACTATATCAACCCCAAAAAACTGACCCGGATCGAACAAAGCACGCTGAAAGAAATATTTTTTCGAATCGACAGGATGCAGAAGCATATCAGTTTTGAATTTACAGGGTCATAAACACAAAAGTTTAAAAAGTTAACAACAGGGTGTTCAATAAATTAACAATACGATTTGACTTAATTATATGAATTGTCTTCATAATATCTATCGTATTGAATAATTATTTAATTTGTACATTTATTGAACAAAACTGCTTCCGGTTTCTTCCCAACCGGATATGGCGCCATCACGTTCGAAATGAGTATAAGCCTTTGTTTTTGTTTTATTGATGTGTTTCAAGACGGCATTCCTTTTTATGTGGCACGGATATTGCGACTTTTATTATTCAAGAAATGTAATGGTTCGATGATCCATTTTGACGCCGGAAGCAGTTCATAATCAAAAGGAGGCCGTATGGCACAGGCTGTAAAAAACAAAGGATGGGTGGTCACATTCGCGGGAACCGGTATTAATCTTGCGTTGGGTATTCTCTACACATGGAGCATTTTCAAGAGTTCCATTGCAAAATCAATTGAGGCAAATGATGGCATTTTCACTTGGAGCGCAGCGCAGTTGAATGATCCGTATTCCGTATGCTGTCTTTGTTTTGCCTTCTCGATGATTGTTGCCGGAAAATGCCAGGACAAGCTGGGGCCGCGAATGACTGCGTTTATCGGTGGCATTCTTGTAGCGATGGGATTGCTGTTGTGCTCCCAAAGCAACAGTTATGCCGCATGGGTGACGGGTTTTGGCGTGCTGGCCGGATCAGGATTCGGATTCGGCTATTCTGCGGCAACACCGCCTGCCCTGAAATGGTTTCCTCCTGCAAAAACCGGACTGATTGCCGGACTGGTCGTGTCAGGCTTTGGACTGGCGTCTGTCTATATCGCACCACTGTCCGAATATCTTCTGAACACGATCGGTATCAACCAGTCCATGATGGTGTTTGGATTCGCATTTTTGATCGTTGTGTGCGGACTGTCCCTGCTTCTGGTCAATCCTCCCAAAGGCTACATGCCCCAGGCCGTGACCCACCCCAAAAAGGGCCCTGCAAAAAAGGTTATGCCCACAGTTGATCTCAAACCGCTTCAAATACTGAAATCCCGGAATTTTTATGTCCTCTGGATGATCTATTTTATCGGTTCCGGCGCCGGCCTGATGGTTATCAGCAGCATTGCCGGGATGGCAAAAAAGAGCATGCCCAGCGCGGCATTTCTGGCAGTGGCCATCATGGCGGTGGGTAATGCCGGAGGCCGGATTGTCGCCGGCATGTTATCCGATAAAATCGGAAGAAACTATACGCTTCTGATGATGCTTCTATTGCAGGCTGTTCTGATGCTTGCCGGGATTCAGTTGGTTGGAACCGAAAACACCAGTGCAGTCCTGATTCTGTTGCTGGCAACATTTATCGGATTCAGCTATGGGTCAAACCTGTCCCTGTTCCCGTCTTTCGCCAAGGATCTGTGGGGCCTGAAATCATTTGGACTCAATTATGGCATTCTGTTCTCGGCCTGGGGCATCGGCGGTTTTGTCATGAGCCGCGTATCCCAAATGCTGTTGACCAACAGCGGCAGTTTCCGCTCATCCTTTCTGTTTGCGGCAATGACACTCATCGTGGGTGCCGGCCTGACCTTTGCCATAAAATCTTCCAAACCTGCCCCCATTCCCGCAGGTGTCATATTTGAACCCCATCTGGGATTCACCATGGCTGATGGCGGTGAAAAGATTGAAAAAAAGGATAGTTAATTAAGGCTGAAGGTGCCGCTTACAGCATTCAGGCCGGGCAGCCGCTGGACGGTCTGGCAGATTCTCAACACGCAACACTCATATCTCAACACTGTTTCATGGTAAACGATCATGAATCATTCCGGGAGCTTCACCCCCATATATAAAAATGACATGTACCTATTTTAACTCAAAATTCAAAACTCAAAATTTTATTTCATTTTCACGTTAAACGTAGCAGGCATATGAATAAAAACGCATACCCCCTGATTCCGGAAGAAGCAAAAAGATGCGTCTGGATGACGGCCGGGCTGATATCATACAAGCTCTGCGAACATGACTATCGTTGCGAAACCTGCATGTTTGATCAGGGGATGCGCAATGTAAACACAACCGGGCTTTCCTCTCTAAAAACCGGGGACACGCTGTCAGTGGCCGATACCCCTTCCGGGATGCGCTGGTCACGCTTTTATCACCCCGGCCATTGCTGGGCAAACGTCGAAGATCCGGAAAATGTCCGCATTGGCGTGGATGATGTGCTGACCCGGCTGATGGTGGGGGTGAAAGCCGTCATTCTGACCCGGGAAGGAGAACGGATACGCCGGGGGGAATGTTGCGGCCACATCATCCATGAGCGGCATATCATCCCGCTCATCGCACCGTTAAGCGGCACAATCCGGCATGCCAATAAAAGACTGCAAAAAGAACCAGCACTGCTGATGACAGATCCCTGGGATGCGGGTTGGATGGTGAGGGTAAAGCCAGCGACCCTTGAGCATGACATTCAGAATCTGCTGTTCGGCAAAAGGGCGTTCACATGGCGCCAGGAAAAACACCGGGAACTGACTGACTTGTGTACAGCACTCCAGCAGCACGCATATAGCGACATCGGCCTCACCATGCAGGATGGCGGGGAGAAAATCAGCGCTCTGGCCGAGCTGCTCAGCCCCGAGCAGTATTGTCAGGTCCTTGAGGCAATATCCCGGGACAAGGATTGATCTTTTTATGTCGTGTTTGTGAAACTCATCTCAATCCGATAGCTTCCCGACAGTCAATACACAGCTCGTGCGACTTCTGATCGATGTTCTCCACATAAGTGGACGCATTCAGCGCGCAGCCTGGATTTGTGCAATGAAGCAGTCCAAATGTATGCCCCAGTTCATGCACAGCCTCCTTTATCAGCCGATCCTTCATCAGGGTATGGTTTTCCGGCAGGCCATAAAACTGGTTCTGGAGCCGGTGCAGCGAAACCACCGCCCCGATGCCGTCAAGCTGGGCTTCACCAAACACATAGGTAAGAATGGGAATAAACAGGTCAACAGCGGTAATGCCGAGGATTTTACAGGCATCTACAGGAGGATAAGCAATCAATTGACGCAGGATCAGGGAAGAGTTGTACTGCTTTCTTATTGGATCGTAAGTTCCCGGCAGATCGATTTTGAATGATCTGGTTTTTGTCCTGACGCCGAAGGTGTTTTCAACGCAACGCGTCAGTTCTTCAAGATTGACTGACCTATGCAGGTGAATGGGAACAAGGTAGATATAGGACATAGGAGCGGCGCCATGGCGCAATCATTTTTTATAACGACTCAGGCACAGGGATGCCTTTATTTTGGCCTCTGACCCTTTGAACCCGAGCCGTTATTATTTTTTCAACTTGTACTTTTCTATTTTATTATACAGGGTCAAGCGGCTGATTCCAAGGATTGCCGCGGCCTGGGCAACCTTTCCTCCGGAGCGGGCCAGAATGTGTTTGATATGATTTTTTTCCACTGTCTCCAGGTCCTCATCGCCTGAAGGCGCCAGGGACGGTTGGAACGGGAACGACAGATCGCCTGTTTCAATACGCGATCCCTGCACACTCACCATCGCCCGTTCAATCACATTGCGCAGCTCCCGAATGTTTCCCGGCCAGTTGTATTTCATGAGCATATCCAGTGTTTCCGGGGATATATCGGTAACATTCTTGTTCATTGACCGGGAATACTTCTTCATGAAAAAACGTGCGATCAGGGAGATATCCGATTTTCGCTCACGCAGTGGCGGCAGATTGATGGAAAAAACATTCAGCCGGTAATACAGATCTTCACGAAAACTGCCATCTTTGACGGCCATTTCCAGATCCCGGTTGGTCGCACTGACAATCCTGAAGTCAACGCTGACCTCCTTGTCGCCACCCAGCCGCGTGAACTGACGCGATTCAATGACCCGCAGCAGATCCATTTGCATCTTCTTTCCGATATTGCCGATTTCATCCAGAAAAATGGTTCCTTTGTCGGCCATCTCCAGCTTGCCCCGCCTGCGGTACATCGCCCCGGTGAAAGCCCCCTTTTCATGTCCGAAGAGTTCGCTTTCCAGCAGACCTTCCGTATAGGCGCCACAATTGATGGTGATCATGGGGAAATACCTGCGGTTGCTATGGCTGTGGATGGCCAGTGCAATCAGTTCCTTGCCGGTGCCGCTTTCGCCGCGAATCATGACAGTGGAATCGGTCTGCGCGACCGTGGCAACCCGGGCCATGACCTGTTTGATAGCCGGACTTTCCCCGACAATCTCATCCGGAACAGATACTTCCTCAAGTTGCTGTCGAAGCTTCAGGTTTTCCGTAAGCAACCGCCGCTGCTGGACCGCATTTCTGATGAGATGGCTCATGTCATCCGGATCGACGGGTTTGATAATATAGTCAAACGCCCCTTCCTTCATGGCCTGGATGCTGGTATCAACCGATGCGAATGCGGTGATGATGATCGTGATAATGTCCTTGTCTATCTGTTTGATTCGCCGTTGCAGCTCAAGCCCATCCATTCCCGGCATTTTGATATCCAGCAGAACAATGTCCCACGAATCATCCTGAAGCATTTGCAGGGCACGGCTCGCATCCTCTGCCGTATCCACCCGGTAGCCGTCCAGCATGAACCACTTGCGAAGGGCATCCCGTACCGAAGCCTCATCATCAACAATCAGTATGCCCATGTCGGATGGTTTCATCGCGCAAAGCTCCTTTATTCCGTATGGTTGGTCATTGCCTGATACGTTCGGGGCAGAGTGATGACAAATTCCGTGCCCACACCCACCCGTGAATCCACGCTGATGGTTCCGCCATGCCGCTGAACAACACCATAAACCATAGACAGACCCAGCCCCAAACTTTTGTTGGATTCTTTTGTCGAGAAAAATGGCTCAAATATATTCGGCAGCGCATCAGGGGAAATCCCGGCGCCACAATCCCTCAGCACGACCCGGACACGCTCCGGGTCACTGTAGTCTGTCGAGACAGTTATGACCCCGCCGGGAGATGACGATTCCATGGAATTGACAATCATGGCGATCAGGATTTGCTGAATGGCCCCGGCATCGCACTGAATCAGATCATCCCCCTGGCCAAGCTCCTTCCTCACCTCCAGGTTTTTCATTTTGACACTGTGATCGATAACTTTCAGGCTGACATCGATAATTTCATTCAGATGCGCCTCTTTCACTTCCCCTGACGCCCGTTTGGCAAACAACATCAGGTTCTGAACAATGTTGCCGCAACGTTTGGCCTCGTTGGCAATGAAAGAAAGATTTTCTTTGATCTCTGCCGTTATGCCAGGGTCGCAGGAAGCGTTGTCAAGATATCGGGATGAAAGCCTGGCATAGGATAGAATTCCGGAAAGGGGATTGTTGATTTCATGGGCGACCATTGCCGAAAGCTTTCCCAGGGAAGCCATCTTTTCTGAAAAAAAAAGGCCGGACTGGGTTTGTTTCAGCGCCTCTTCTTCAATCCACAACTGTTTCTGGGTGCGGTAGCTCTGCCGGATAATGGTGGCCAGGAGCAAAAGCATCAGCAACAGGATAACCCCGGCAATCTTCATGACAGCGTGTGTCAGCAGGGTGATTTCCGCCTGAACATCATCGATGTAAATGCCGGTGCCGATAATCCAGCCCCACGGTGCGAATCCCTTTACATAGGATATTTTGGGCACGATCTGATTTTTATTGTCGCGGTCCTGCCACATATAATCCACATATCCGAAACCGTCTTTCTTCACCACCCGGACAAATTCCACAAACATCCGCTTCCCGTTCGGGTCCTGGTAGTTGCTTAAATCCGTTCCGTTCAGGTCGGTGCGGTACGGGTGGATGACCATACGCGGATGCATATCGTTGATCCAGAAGTAGTCCTTCATCTGCTGGCCGTATTGCAGGTTGCGAATCTGGCCTATGGCCTGTTTTTGTGCCTGCTCCCGGGTCAGCACACCCAACCGCTCATCGTTATCCAGTTTTGCCAGTATGTTCCAGGCAGAATTGGTCAACTCGCGGATCATCTCCCGCTTGCGGTCCATGCTGTTTTCCTGAATGGTGGGAATGACAAACTCGAACAGCGCCAGGATAAACAGCCCGATGGTGAGGCCTACCGGAAGAATGATTCTGACACCAAAGGATTTCCAGTGGAATGGCAGTTGCTGGGCTGTCATGGTATGTGGCATTCTTTTCAAATTTTGGGGTATATCAACACAGTCTGTCTCCGATCGTCATGCATATACGTTCAGTGGGCCTTGTGAATGACGGAAGGGCAAGTTTCTTTCGCTACCCCGCTGTCCGGATTCCGATTGGGTGATTGTTGTGNNTGACAGAAAACAATAATATTTTCTTTTTGTCAACAATGCTGTTTCATGATCAAATGATTCGAACATACCAGCACTGTTCGCGTACACTTGGTTATTTGACCCACATTTGAACACAATATCCTGAAAGGAGCAACATGATGAGACTTGCGGGTTTGAAATCAATTGTCACCCTAATTCTTTTCGGAATTCTGGTTATTGCCGGGACAGGCACACCTTCCCGGGCCAGTGACCTGACCCAAATACCAATAACATCAACTGACAATTGTCCGATTTTTCCGGCCAACAACATCTGGAATACGCCCATTGACACCCTCCCGGTCGATTCGCGTTCCAGTTCATACATCAACCGCATGGGGACATCAACCGGACTGCGCGCCGACTTTGGATCCGGCACGTGGCAGGGCGGGCCCATTGGTATCTCGTTTATTGAGGTCCCGGCTACACAACCCAAGGTACGGATCATTTTTTACTATCGACAGGAGAGTGATCCCGGGCCTTATCCTTTTCCTTCCGATGCTCCGATAGAGGATGGCGCCAAAAGCCGGGGAGATCGACATGTCCTGGTCATCGACAAAGACAACTGCACACTTTACGAAACCTGGAAAAGCTATTTTCGCCCGAATCATAATACCTGGATTGCCGGTTCCGGTGCGTTGTTCAACCTGATGTCAAATGAACTTCGGCCAGCAGGTTGGACTTCTGCAGATGCGGCCGGCCTGCCCGTATTTGCTGGCCTTGTTCGATATGAGGAAGTCGCCTCTGGAGAAATCCGCCATGCGTTGCGTTTTACAACATCCCAAACCCGGGCAGACTATATCTGGCCTGCACGTCATTTTGCATCATCTGCCACTGATTCCGACCTTCCTCCGATGGGTCAGCGTTTCCGGCTCAAAGCGGGTTTTGACATCAGTGGATTTTCTGCTGAAATACAGGTGATTCTGAAAGCCTTAAAAAAATATGGTATGATCCTTGCCGACAATGGCTCGGACTGGTTCATCGGCGGTGCACCTGATGAACGTTGGGATAACGATATCCTTCATGAATTGGATCAGATCCATGGAGCGGATTTTGAAGCGGTTGACGAATCTTCCCTGATGATAGATCCCGATTCTGGAGAAGCATGGCAGTCAGTCAACTAACGCATCCCCAATGTCCTGTCCCGAATCCAGGGGTCATGACGGAATAAATCAGTAAAGATTATTTCATCAGATTCGGAAGAAACAGGATGATTTTGGGAAAAGCAATCAGAATGATGACAGAAAACAGATAGGCCGGAAAAAACCAGGCCACCCCCCTGAACACGACATCCAGGGTCACATCTTTTGACATGCCGGCAACCACAAATGCGGTGGCGCCCACCGGCGGGGTGATGGCCCCCAGTGTCGTAATCACGGTTACGACAACACCAAACCAGATGGGATCGTATCCCAGTTGCATGGCGACCGGAAAGAAGATGGATATGGTGACCAGAAGTAGCGCCAGCGCATCCATCACCATGCCGCCCATGACATAAATCAAAAAGATGATCGAGAGGATAACCGTGCTGGAGACCGGAAGGCTGACAACCCACGAGGCGATATCATAGGGAATTCGGGTGACAGCCAGAAACCGGCCGAATATCACGGCTCCGGTAATGATAAAAATCACCATGCAGGACACCCGCAGGGTATCATTGATCGATGCAATAAACCCTTTCCAGGTCAGACCCCCCTGAATGACGCCGATGACAATGGCCAGAAATGATCCGGCAGCGCCTGCTTCGGACGGCGTAAAGATGCCAAAGGACAAACCCAGCATCACCAGCAGAAACAGAACCGCCATTTCAATGGCGCCCGCGAGGGATTTGAATCGTTCCATCCAGGTGAAGCGGGGTCCGGCCGGCCCCCATTCCGGATGAATCCGGCAGACAAATGAAATGGTCAACATCAACATAACCGTCAATATGATTCCGGCCCCGAATCCGCCGTAAAACAGTTTGGCGATTGACTGTTCCGTGGAAAGTCCGATGACGATCAGAACCACACTGGGGGGGATGACCACTCCCAGCGTCGATCCGCTGGCAATGGTACCGGTGCTGAGCCGGGGATCGTAATTGTATTTTTTCATCTGCGGAAGCGCCACAGTTGACATGGTGGCTGCCGTGGCCGCATTGGAGCCGCAGATGGCTGAAAACGCGGCACAGGCCAAAACGGTCGCCATGGCCAGCCCGCCGCGGATATGCCCCACCCAGCGATACGCCGCGGTATAGAGTTTTTCGTTAACGCCCGAATAAAATGCAATCTGTCCCATGAAAATAAACAGGGGAATGACGGTCAGGCCATATTGCGAAAATGTTGACCAGACCACGGATCCGACCATGTTGATACCGGCGCCAGGGGAAACCACAATGGAAAAGCCCACAAAACCGATAATTCCCATGGCAAAGCCAACCGGGGTTCCCAGAAAAAACATCAGCATCAGCAGGGCGATGATACCCGCAAGTCCGATGAAAGTCAGGCTCATGATGGTTGCTCCTGCTGCGGAATCAGATTCTGCAGGATGTCCCTGATCAGAACCAGGCAAAGCGCCAGACAACCAAGCGCCGTGCAATAAATGAATGGATAATAGATGATTTGCAGGGTTTCCGAGAGCTCACCGGTATTTTTCAGGACAGTGGCCCGTTCCGTCACCTGCCAGGTGATCAGCAGAAAAAAACACAGGCAGAGGGTATCATTTAAAATCCCCATTGCTTTTTGCATGGGACGGGGGAAGGCCATGAGCAGCAGGTCAACGGCGATATGCCCCCTTCTCATCTGGGTGTGCCCCAGTGAAAAAGCGGCCAGAACCGCACTGAAATATCCGGTCAGCTCCACAGCCCCTGGAATGGGGCCCCAAACCAGACGAAGAAAAATATTGCCGCAGGTCAGGGCAATCATGCTGACAAGGCATACCCCGGCAGCGGCAGTCAAACCCCGGTTGACCTGAATACACAGGTTATTTAAAAAGGACATGGTTGTTCCATTTACCGTGAAAATGTAAAAGCAGAATTCAGAACCCAGGATTCAGAATTCAGTAGAAAATCGGTAAAATCATTTTCATATGTGGGGGAGAAGCTCCCGGAATGATTCATGAACGTTTACCGTGAAAATGCAGTTAAAAATAGACATAACCCATAAAGCTCCGTAGGAGCGACCTGTTTG
>DFZE01000209.1:9252-33532 GCA_002382065.1 Desulfobacteraceae bacterium UBA4064 | reverse complement strand
GCTTTTTCGGAAGATATCATTTTCATTTCCGTTGGTGCCCGAGCTCCAGCCTGGGAACCAACATCCATGAAGCTCCCGCTTCTGTAATGTTACGGGAAGCAGGAGCTTCTATAACGGGTTCCCAGGCTGGAGCTTGGGAACCCGCGGAAGGGGTGCCTGCCCCCTGCCATGACTATTTTGAATATTTTTTCACAAAAGACCGGATATCCGCGAGTATCGCCTGTGCGGGAATGCCTTTGGCCGTCGCATCCGCCACCCATTTGTCAGTGATCGGCTGAAGCCGGCTGTCCCACTGGGCCTTTTCCGCTTCCGGAAGACTGATGACTTCGACCTGATAGGTTTTTTTGGACCATTCAACAGACTCCCTGACATGGTTGTCCATGTAGTTGCCGGTCCATTCCGCCTGTTCGACAGCCAGATCATCCATGATCTTCTGCACATCCGCCGGCAGGGATTTCCAGACATCCATGTTCATGACAACGGCAAAGGGATAAATGGATGTGTCCACCATGGTAATATACCGGCACAGTTCGGCAAATTTGAAATCCTTCATGGCTTCCAGAGAAGAAATCAGTCCTTTTACGACACCTTTCTGCAAGGCCTCGGGGGTTGCCGGCATGGGCATTCCGACCGGGTTGGCGCCCCACGCTTTCAGCACTTCGGCTGCGCCGCCGGATGCTCTCAGATCTACACCCTGAATGTCTGCCAGATTTCGAATGGGTTTTTGGGACATGATATTGGCCGGGGCGGTGGTAAACATGGTCAGCACCTTGACTTTGGCGAATTCTTCGGGATTGTATTTTTTATACAGATCCCAAAGCACCAGGCTGCCGACCCGTGCATCCGGTATGCCCAGATTCAGGCTGAGCGAATTGGTGACCATGAAACGACCCGGCTGATAGGCCATGCAGAGGTTCCCGATACTGGCCTGACCGGAAATGACACCATCCATCATTTCCTTGTCCCCCAGAAGGGTTCCTGCCGGAAAGGTCTTTACCGCCACCTTGCCCTGGGTTCGTTTTTCGACCTCGGTTTTCCACCGTTCCATCTGAACACAGGGAAATGTGGGTGCCGGCGGAAAGTTGGCATAGGTCAGTTCGATGGGGCCTGCATGGGAATAACCGGACATGCCGGAAACCAGTGACAGGATGACGATCGCCAGAACGATTGGACAGGTGAAGCACTTTTTCATGACCGTGGTCTCCTTTGTTGTGAGAAATGATACCTAAAACCTGCAATGCTGTTTTGATATGATAATGATATCAAATTGTTATTGCATTTCATTGCCAGACCTGCTTTTGATTATACTCAATTATATCAAATAGATAAAAAACGATTGCAGGTTTTAGGTGATAAATTATGACGGATGACATGTTGAAACGACAGGTCCCTGATCATAACCGGTATTCAGGGTCAGCAGGGCTGTTTCACATGCGGAAGGGTTCCGCTTCATTTTTTGGGAGATGATTGTACGGATCGCATCGATTGTGCAGAACCTCTGGCCGGCGGGATTCTGCTGCCCAAGAATCGCCAGGGCAAATCCCAGCACGAGCAGGTTGACCGACTGAAGATTGCCCGTCTGCGCTGCCAGCGTGTCGGCATGGATCGCATGACAGGCCACCCGTGGCATATTGCGCTGAGGTGGTTCGGACGAATTGACAATGGCCAACCCGTCCGGTTTCAGAAAATGCGCATGCGAATTCAGGCCTTCGGCTTTCAGCGCGATCAGGGCATCCGCATTTCCAGCCCGGATCAACGGACTGGAAAAATCGCCGATTTTCAAATGGCTGATCACGGTTCCCCCCCGCTGGGCCATACCATGTGTTTCGGATGTCATCACATGAAATCCCTGATCCATGGCTGCCTGAGCCAGCAGTCCGGTCACAAACAAAACCCCCTGTCCGCCAACCCCGCTGATGACCAGTTGGTGTCGTGTTGATGAATTCATTTCGCCTCCTGTGGCAGGGTTCGGGTTTCAATGGCCTGTTTGGGGCAGACGGACACGCAGACACCGCACCCGGTGCACAGGGTCTGATCGATGTTGACCTGTTTGGCATCCGCTTCCAGAATCAGGGCCGGACATTCAAATTGTTTGACGCAAACACCGCATCCATCACAGGCATCGGTAATGACCATATTCAGCCGATCGGTTCTGGTCGTATCTTTTCGTGAATACAGGACACAGGGCCTTCGGGCGATAACGACCGCAGGTCCATTTTTTTTGGACCAGGCCAGGGCGGTTTTGACCGTCTGAATCATGTCTTTGACCTGATAGGGATCGCAGACCGTGCAGGATGTTACGCCGCATCCGGCAACCGCCTGTTCCAGGCAAACCGGATTCAGGGGCTCGCCAATGGCGCCGGAGCCGGTTGCGGGGGTGGGTTGATTTCCGGTCATGGCCGTGGTGGCGTTGTCCAGAATGACCAGGACAAACTGAACCTTCTGAACCACGGCATCAACCAGTGCCGGCAACCCGGCATGAAAGAATGTGGAATCCCCGATGGTGGCAATGATATCCGGCTGTTTTTCAGCCTGCCGGTAAGCATGATAAAAACCCGCAGCCTGGCTGATGGCGGCGCCCATGCACAATACGGTATCCACGGCACCCAGGTTCAATCCCAGCGTATAACACCCGATATCACTGGTGTAAATGCCCTTGGGCGCAGCTTTTTTGATGGCATAGAAACTGGCCCGATGCGGGCATCCGGCGCACAGGGTCGGTCTGCGGCCCGGCGCAGCGGCAATTTCCACCGAAGGAATATCCATTCCGGCGATCTGTCGAATCAGGGTTTCCACGGCTTCAGGGAGAATTTCTCCGGTTCGGGACACATGGCCGGTCAGTTTGCCTTTGACATGGTGGCGGTCCGCCAACTGCATCTCGATGACCGGGGTCGTTTCCTCCAGCACCATCACCGTCTCATATGTTTGTGAGAGATGATCCATGAAAGCCGGGTGAAGGGGATAGGGCTGGCGGACCTGATACAGGGGGATGGACTGAAAACAGGACAGATCCTTCAGAATTTCTTCGGCATGGACCGCCAGAACGCCGGAAGCCACCAGTGCAATTTTTCCGACGGCATCGGGATTCAGCCGAAGGGGGGCCGTGCGGGAATGCTGCCCGATGGCTTCCAGTTTTTTTTCAAGCGCCTGATGCAAAACCAGACGAAATTTGGGGGTTGCGGCCCACCTGGCCGGATTCCGTTTGAATTGGGGATGACGAATGGTTGTGGGAACCGAATGGGGTATAATATCCTGTCTGGCATGACAGACGCGGGTGGTGGGTCGAAGCATGACCGGAATCTCGAATTCCTCTGACAGATCAAAGGCCAGCCCGGCCATTTCCATGGCCTGGCCGGGAGAGGCCGGATCAAGGACCGGTATTTTGGCCATCATGGCCATCATTCGGCTGTCCTGTTCGGTCTGGGATGAATGCGGGCCCGGATCATCCGCGCTGATGATCACAAACCCGCCGATTGTGCCCATGTATGCGGCACTCATCAGGGGATCGGATGCGACGTTCAGGCCCACCTGCTTCATGCTGACAGCGGTTCGAAGCCCGGTCATGGCGCCGGCATAGGCAATTTCAAAGGCCACTTTTTCATTGATGGCCCATTGGGTATGGACCGGCAGGCCGGTTTCCCGATGCAGTACGGCCAAAGATGTCAAAATTTCAGACGCCGGCGTTCCGGGATAGGATGTCGCGATCTGACATCCGGCTTCGGCAAGACCACGGGCAATGGCCTGATTTCCCAGCATGAGTAAAGGGGTTTCCAATCGATTCCTCCGGATTTGGTATCTGCGGTAATTGAGATTTCAAATTTGAAATTTGAGATTTGAAATCCGGACCAGCAGTGATTTCCATTAAACGATAGTTGTGAAAAGCCTGTTTGAAGATACCGATGATATAGCTTTCAAGATAATGATTTTGGGAAGGCAGCAGGGAGGGGATAAGCCTTTTCTCGGCTATCCCCGACCGATAACGCACCAAAAATCTCTATCTTGAACCTAAAACCTGCAATGCTGTTTTGATATGATAATGATATCAAATTGTTATTGCATTTCATTGCCAGACCTGCTTTTGATTATACTCAATTATATCAAATAGATAAAAAACGATTGCAGGTTTTAGGTTGAAAGCTATAGTTGCCAAAACAAAAAAAGCCGGGCTTGAAAGAAGCCCGGCTTTATGATTTCAAATGAGGTGAGCTGCTTCCCTGCTGCCTGTTGAAGCTGCTCATTGGACTGAATAAATTGTTTTGTTCAGGCGGTGATGAGCAAACTTCAATATTTTTGCCACCACCAGCACCATGTATGGATTGTCATATCGACTCGCTTGATTTGGTTTCATTCGACTGGCATGAAGATTTAATGGAGAAAATTGAATTTGTCAAGCATCAAATCCATCATCGATAGTTTACCCCAAGAAAATCCCGGCACTTTATTTTTTTTCCAGATGCTGAAGAATGTCTTCGGTAACCTCATGATCATCCTCCTTGAAAAAGGGAATGAGCTCTGCGGCAACATCGGCCAGGGATTTGATTTTCTTGTCCCGCATCACACCCTGAATTTTCTCGACCCCTTTTTCAATTTGCCTCAGGCCTTCTGCAATTGCAATGACATCCTGTCTATCCATAATGGTTTCTCCTGTAAATGACGTTATTATGAAATATGTTTTTATACTTTGAACGGTCACAATCTGCTGGTTCCATATTCAGAATACAGAATTCAGAAGCCAGAATAAATCAGGGAATGGTTGCTGTTTGTAAAAATGATATTTTCCCTATTCATTCTGAATTCTGGCTCCTGAATTCTTTTTTTTCAAAATTATTGACCGACAGCGGTATAACGAAGAAAAATGCGGAAAAGATTATCTGCTGTAGAGAAATTCACGACCTGCCCGTCATGGCCCTGGCCGCATCCATGACCGCCTCTGAAAATGTGGGATGGCTGTGAATGACACGGGCCATATCTTCGGCGCTGGCGCCAAACTCCATGGCCATGGTACATTCACCGATTATTTCAGATGCATGGGGACCGATAATGTGAATTCCCAGAATCCGGTCTGTCCGGGCATGGGCAATCAGTTTGACCAGACCGTCTGTTTCGCCCAGACAGAGCGCCCGTCCATTTCCGGTATAGGGAAACGCCGCACTGCGGTAGGGAATATTCCGGGCCTTGACCTGTTCCTCGGTCAGGCCAACGCTGCCCACCTCCGGCCAAGTGTATATGACGGACGGAATCGTATCATAATTGACGTCGCTTTCAATACCGTTCATGGCGTCAACCGCGGCAATGCCTTCCGCCGATGCCTTGTGCGCCAGCATCGGCCCCGGAATCATGTCTCCCGCAGCATAAATGTTCGGAACTCGGGTTTGATACGACGCATTGACCTGAATAAAGCCGGTTTTGGAATCGGTTTTCACACCGGCTGTCTCCAACCCCAGATTGGCCGTTGCCGGTTTTCGTCCCGCCGCAACCAGAACCCGGTCGCAGATCACAGTTTCCGCTTTTCCGCCGGATTCAAGTGTCAGTGTCACATGGTCATCTTCGGCTGATGCCTGAACCACCCGGGTTTTTAACATAAATTCAATGCCCTGACGGGTCAGGCTCCGCTTCAGCGTTCGGGAAATCTGCCCATCCAGACTGCCGGCGATCTGGGGCAACATTTCAATGACCGTCACCCGGGACCCCAGCCGTTTCCAGACCAGCCCCAGTTCCAGACCGATGTATCCGCCGCCCACAATGGCCAGATGCCGGGGGACCTCGTCAAACTGAAGCGCGCCGGTGGAATCGACAATCCGGTTGCCATCAAAATTCAGACCCGGAATTGTCACGGGATGGCTGCCACCGGCCAGAAGGATGAACCGGGTTTTCAGATGCAAAATCCCGTCTTCCTGTATCACATCCACCTGATCCGGCGCTGACAGACTGGCATTGCCCTGAATGAGGGTCACGTGATTGGTATCCAGCAATTTTTTCACCTGTCCGGTCAACTGGTTGATGACCGTTTCTTTCCGGGCCATCATTTTTGAAAGGTTCACCCGGATGTCGGCCAGTTCGATGCCATGATCCGCCATTTTGTTCCGGGCCGCATCCACCAGGGCACTGGAATCGAGCAGTGTCTTGCTGGGGATACAGCCCACGTTCAGGCAAACGCCGCCCGGACGCGGCGATCGATCGATACAGGCGGTCTTCATTCCCGATTGTGCGGCTTTGACCGCAGCGGTATAGCCGGCCGGACCGGCGCCGACAATGACCAGGTCATAGGTTGTTTCATCTGTCATGATCACACCTCCACCATCATCCGTTCCGGGTCTTCGATGCATTCCTTCACCCGTTTCAAAAATGTCACGGCTCCCTGTCCATCCACAATCCGGTGGTCATAACTGAGGGCTACATACATCATGGGACGGATGACAATGGTGTCATCGATCACCACCGGCCGTTTTTCGATTTTGTGCATGCCGAGAATGCCGCTTTGCGGGGTATTCAGGATTGGCGTACTCAACAGCGAGCCGTAAACACCGCCATTGCTGATGGTGAATGTGCCGCCTTCGAGCTCGGCCAGATTCAGTTTTCCGGCCCGTATCCGCTCCACAAAATCCACAATGGCTTTCTCCAGATCGGCAAAGGAGCGTGCTTCCGCATGCCGGATGACCGGCACCACCAGCCCTTTTTCGCTGCCCACCGCAATGCCGACATGACAGGCCTGATGGAAAACGATATTGTCCCCATCGATTTGGGCATTGATTTCGGGAATTTCCGTCAGTGCCGTAACACAGGCCCGGATAAAAAAACCCATCATGCCAAGGGTTGCGCCATGTTTCTTTTTGAATGCGTCCCCGTGCTGTTTTCGGATCGCCATGACACGGGTCATGTCAATTTCATTGAATGTGGTCAGCATGGCGGTATTCCGCCTGGCCTCCAGCAGACGCTCGGCGATCCGTTTTCGAATGGGACTCATGGGTTTTCGAATGACGGAATCATCTATGGACACCGGTATGACGGCGGCAGGCTCCGATGCGGCTTTGGGTGGAACCGGGGCCGATGCGGTCCGGTTTTCCAGGTGAATCAGGATGTCGCCTTTGGTGAGTCGCCCGCCGGGTCCCGACCCAATTATTTCGGATGGATTCAGACCGTGCAGATGCATCAGTCTGCGAACGGCTGGGCCGGCCACAATCTCTTTTTCCGGTTGCGGGGCGCCGGGAACAGGGGATTCGCCACCTGGAGACGGGGGGGTAACCGGGGAAGCCTTGGGGATATCGGACGGCTGTTTTTCAATGTCTGCAACCGGCGATTGTGGTTTTGCCGCGATCAGACCCACGACGGCGCCAACCGGAACCGTGGCGCCGGCCGCGATTTGAACCGTCAATATGCCGTCAGCCTCTGCGGTAATTTCCAGGGTCACCTTGTCGGTTTCAATCACCAGAATGGGATCGCCCCGATGGACGTCATCCCCGGTCTGCTTAAGCCACTGGGCCAGAACCGCTTCCCGAACGGATTCTCCCACTGCGGGAATTCTGATTTCAACAGCCATTTTTTGTTCCTCCCTGCTTGTTGACTGAAACTTGATTCACCGCAAGATATAACGGCGGTCGATTTCGGCTATTGGTTTTCATCCACTACAAGATTCATCAGGCTTCCAATCCCTTCGATGCGACATTCAATCCGGTCTCCAGCCTTCAGCACAATGGGCGGTTTTCGAAAAAAACCAACGCCGGACGGGGTTCCGGTCGAGATAATATCGCCTGGCATCAGGGTGATATCCTCGCTGATATTTTCAATGAGGGCGGGAATGTCAAATATCAGATCCCGGGTCGTTCCGTCCTGCATCAATTGTCCGTTTACGCGGGTCGTAAGCAGCAAATTATGGATATCCGCAATTTCATCCAGGGTAACGATGCACGGGCCCAACGGCGCAAACGTATCAAACGATTTTCCCCGGAACCATTGGGAATCCGCAAACTGGGCCTGTCTTCCGGAAACATCATTCATCACGGTCAGTCCGGCAATCACCGACATGGCCCGATCTTTACAAACCCGTTTGCATGTCTTGCCGATCACGACAGCCAGCTCAACTTCCCAGTCCACATCCCTGCTGCTTCCGGGCAGCAGAATCGGATCAAACGGGCCGGTCAGTGCGCTGGGTGCCTTGCTGAACAGCAGGGGCGTTGCCGGTGAATCAAATCCCCCTTCTTTGGCATGTTCGGCATAATTTTTCCCCAGGCAGATAATCTTGGACGGGTTAACGATGGGGCATGTCAGTCTGGCCGGAATTGACTGACCGGGATCGTGAATATCGGCAACTTTCTCAACCCATCCGTCCCGGAAAAATGACTCCCCGATGTCCGGGGCATCCGGCAGCCATTTTTGAATGTCGACAATCCGGCCATCCTTCCAGAGGCCCGGCCGGGCAATATTATCCTGAATGTATCGAATCAGTCTCATTTGCGGTTCACCTGACAGTGCTCTCCATATTTTCCTGCCTTAGATCAGCCATCAGTGCACTGGCCTCGGTACGGGTTTTGATGTTATCCACCGTTATTTCGTACCAGATCCCTTTTCCGGATATCATCCGGGTTTGCATTCGGGCATCATACCCTTTGCTTTTCAGTTTGCCCACGATATTTTCTGCCATCCGTCTGCTGGGTATCGGATTGGCCCGAAGCTTCATGATTCCTTTTGCCGGACTTGCAGTGGCCAACACTTCCGAAGCGGGTGGCTTGATCTGAACGGGAACCGGCTGCCGATCAGTTGCAGGCACGGACGGTTGAATGGCAGGTTTTTCAACATCAACTGCAGAATCGGATGTCGGATTGACCGGGGTTATGGCATCAGGCCGGTGTTCCGGAGGTGCGGAAGCAACCGGACTGGAAACAACGGCAGGGATTGGCGATGAAACACCGGCCTGCGGCGCCGGGGGTTCCAGATGGATGGTTTCCGTATTCTCGGATCGGGTCAGTTGATCCCGGAAAGCCAGATTTGGATGCGGGGAATCGATATATTTCTTTAACAGGGCTTCCTTTTTCTGAAGCGCTTCGTCAAAGCGTTTGGCCAGCTCCACCTGAATTTTTTTTGGATCGAACAAAATGGGGATGGAGCCTCTGCCAACCAGTATCCCCAGCAAAAATGTCCAGGTACCGACAAAAATGATCATGCCGATCCACAGATAGGAATGCGGATCACCCGATTTTGAACGCAAATCGTATGGTTCAGGCTTTCGTCCGGGGTTTCGGGACATAATTGATCACTTCTATGGTTGAATTACATGCTTTCCGGAGCAGAAACGCCCAAAAGGGCCAGTCCGTTTCGAATGACCTGCCGGATGGCCCACATCAGAATCAGGCGCATTCTGGTTTCCACCACATCTTCGGTAATGACCCGCTGTTTGTTGTAATAGGCATGAAATGCCGCTGCCAGTTCCATCAAAAAATAGGTGATGCGGTGGGGTTCCAGATGGGTGGCGCTCATCTGGACAATTTCGGGATACCGGGCGATGTGCCGAATTATCTGAATATCTTCCGGTGTATTCAGAACCTTGAGCGCGCCATCATCCCAGGATACATCCTGAATGCCGATGTCTGCCGCCTTGCGAAACATGCTGCATATCCGCGCATGCACATATTGCACATAATAAACCGGATTTTCATTGGATTTTTTTCGGGCCAGATCCAGGTCAAAATCCAGCGGACTGTCATAATGCCGGGTCAAAAATATGAAGCGGGCCGCATCCGTCCCCACCTCATCCATGACGTCTTTCAGCGTCACAAATTCACCGGCCCGGGTGGACATGGCGACCTGAACACCGCCCCGGAGAAGATTGACCAGTTGCACCAGAATAACCTGAAACTGGTCCCGCCGGTGTCCATCGGATTCAATGGCGGCGGCAATCCGGGGAATATACCCGTGATGATCCGCCCCCCACACATCGATCACGGTTTCGAAACCCCGGTTGAACTTGTTGTAATGATAGGCGATATCCGATGCAAAATAGGTGGTTTGTCTATTCTGCCGGACCACGACCCGGTCTTTTTCATCCCCGTGAGCGGTGGTGTTGAACCACAATGCCCCTTCTTTTTCATAAATGATTCCGCGTTGACGAAACCGGTCAATTGCCGTGTCCACCTCTCCCGAATCATACAGGCTCTGTTCACTGAACCAGTTGTCAAATGTCACACCAAACTGAATCAGATCCTGCTTCATTCCCTCAAGGATGATGGCAGCCGCATACCGCGCACAAAAGGTGATGGCATGTTCATCGTTTTCATCCAGAAGTGAATCCCCTTTTTCCGGCTGAATTTTCAGGGCAATATCCCGAATGTACTCACCCTGATAGCAGTCTTCCGGAAAAAAAACCGTTTCTCCCAGCAGTTCCTGATACCGCAGAAACACGGACCGGCCCAGCGTTTGAATCTGCCTTCCGGAATCGTTGATATAGTATTCTTTTTGGACATCATATCCGCAATAGGACAGGATGTTGGCCACACTGTCGCCCACAGCCGCACCCCGTCCATGCCCGACATGAAGCGGCCCGGTCGGATTGGAACTGACAAATTCAATCTGAATCCGTTTTCCGTTTCCGATATTGCAGGCCCCATACGCACCGGCTTTTTCATGAATATGTTGAATCAGCCGTATCCAGGTATGGGCATGAAGATGAAAATTGATAAATCCGGGGCCGGCTATAGTGGTTTTTTCAATGATGCCGGCGGGATCATTCAGGTGGCGTACAATGATATCAGCCAGGCTGCGGGGTTTTGTCCTCAGTCTGGATGCCAGCACCATTGCAATGTTTGTCGAAAAATCACCATGTTCGAACTGGCGGGGAACCTCGACCTCAATATCCGGAATGTCACAGGCGGACAATTCGCCTGTCTGAAATGCGGAATGGATGGCTTCTGTCAAAATAGTTTTAAGCTCAGTTTTCATTTTCAATATTACCAGGTTGTCCCAATCCGAAATCAGGGGTCAGAAAGAAGAAACGAATTCATGCCGTCCATTGGCTTCCGGCACTGAATTTACGCTGATGAATTCTTTTGTCAGTTACGATTATATTTCAAGGATTTATAGTGTTTTTTAAAAAATGAGTCAAGACCCTTATCGTGCGGTTGCGTCTTATCCGGCTTCCGGGAACAGACTGGTATGTCATCCATACTGTTGGCCCGATTTGGCGCGGTGACAATGCCGAAGCATCTGCCCGGCTGTCTTCCTGTTATCGACGATCATTGGAAATCGCCATTGAAACCGGTATCAAAACAATTGCATTCCCGTCGATCAGCGCCGGCGCATTTGGTTATCCCATTGACAAGGCAGCCGCCATTGCCGTGAAAACTGTCAGGGATTTTTTGGAGAAGAACCCGGTTTCCATTGACGTCACGTTTTGCTGTTTCTCGGAACGTGATGTGTCGGTGTACAACAGATGTCTGGCAGAATTGCAGTCATGATCCGGTCGGCTCCTGTTTCAAACTGGTCATATATACCCCGGCGCTGACCATGCCCGCGCCCACAAGCAACGACAGCGTGACCGGTTCATTCAGCATCAGCCAGGCCATGATGACCGCCGAGACCGGCACAAAATTGATATACAGGCCGGCCCGGGTTGACCCAATCTTTTGAATGCCCTCATAGTACCAGACAAAGCCCAATACGGTTCCGCAAAATCCCAGATACAAAAGCCCGGTCCAGTCAATGACCCGATAACCGACAAGCTGTCCCCACAGTCCCTCCATGCTGGCCGGAATCAGAAGGGCCACCATGCCGGCCAGAGAAGAATAGGTGATGGATACCAGAGGGGATAACGCGCCAAGAATCAGTTTTCCGATCAGCGAAAATGAAACCCAGCTTAACACGCATCCAAAGATATAAAGCTCCCCCATCCCGATGCCGCCCTGGAAAATATGCAGAAGATTGCCACGGGATATGACCACCAGCGCTCCTGAAACCGAGACGACGATACCCAGAATTTTGAGTGGCGTGATGTTTTCATGAAAAAAAATGGCCGCACCCGCACAGATCATCACCGGATTCAAGGCAACAATCAGGGATGCCCGTCCGGCATCGATATTTTTCAGGCCCAGAAAAAAAAAGAAATTATAGAAAAATACGCCGGTCATTCCCAACAGGACAATCACGCATGCCTGCGTTGCAGTCAGCCTGGGGAATCTGGGCTCCATCCGCCAGGTAACGGCCAGCAGAATGACAGTTGCAATCAGAAAGCGCAGAAAGGCTGCGGAAAATGGGGGGACATTCTGAGCCACAATTCTTCCGGCAATAAATGTGCCTCCCCAGAAGATGGCGGTCAATAACAGTTTGATATGGGTGATCAGCATGTGTAAGGGATGTTATGCCTGTAAAAATTTATGAATCATATTGGGAGGATTACCCCCATCGATGAAAAAGCTGAAGTCTGAAGGTGTCGCACGACAGCGTTCAGGCAGAGCAGCCATCTGACGGTAATACCGCCTCTCAATACGCATTTCTCATATCTCAATACGGAATGTATTTTCACGGTAAACGCTCATGAATCATTCCGGAATGTTCACCCGCCGAAGATGAAAATGAGCCGGCGATCATTTTTCGCGTGTTTCGTGTATTTCGTAGTTAAAAAGTATTTTCACGGTAAAGTTTTATGTTGTTCTGCCAAATTATTCTGTTCGCGGCCTTTATAGCCTATAGAACACACTTCGGAAAGTGTTTTATCTTGATTAACCGCATCCTTTCTCTTAATAATATCACCATGAGTAATATTTTTGATTTTCATACATCCAGATCATACACACAGTGGTGGGACCAACCCAAACATCAGAATGCGGCATTCCTCCATGCATCATTGATGCGGGACATGCTGAAACCTATCCGGGGCAAAACCATTCTGGATGTGGGTTGCGGAGCCGGTCAGAGTCTCATCAGCCATATCGACTCCGGCCTTTCCGTGACCGGGATCAATCCATCGCCCTATATGCTGGAAATCGCTCACCAGAAAGCTGCCCATCGGGCCGAGTTTTTTCGGTCAAGCCCGGAAGATCTGCCGTTTGAAGACAACGCATTTCATTACACCAGTCTTGTTTTTTCACTTGAATTTGTACCGGACCCTGTCGCAGCCCTGAGGGAAATTTTTCGGGTAACACGCGATCGTGTCTATATCGGGTTAATCAACAAATATGCCCTGAACGGGTTTTCCAGACAAATAAAACAGGTTTTCCCCAAACCGGTTCGACGTCAAATCCGGTTCTTCAGCGCCTGGAAAATCAGACGGATCTGCCGGTTGCTGTTGGGTGACGTTTCCATCACCTCGCAAACCATCGGATATGTTCCCTGTTATCGTGGCCAACTCACCAACCGGATCGAGCAGTCCGGTTTTATGAAATCCATGCCGTTTGGCGCTTTTGCCGGTATTGTGGTTTCCATGACGCCACGCTATAGAACACGGCCTTTGGCGTTGGAGATCAAGACGGGTCAGCCGGTCAGGGCAATGCCCATGCATTTGAAAAACAGCCATTCGGAATGGCCGGAATGTGCTTCAAAACGGTTTATCCTGGAAAATGCCGGCCATTCGGAACAATTCAACAAATGCCCCGGGAAAGGCATCATTCTCAATGAAGGAACAACCAATTTATGACAGCAAACCCAAGTGCGCATGGCGGTGATTTGATCAAACTGGTTGTGGATTCTGAACGGGCGCCGATATTGAAAAATCTGTCAGCCAGCCTCCAGAGCATAACCCTGTCACGAACATCGGTATCTGACCTGGAGCTGCTCATGAACGGTGGATTTTCACCATTGACCGGTTTCATGAACCGGACCGATTACGAATCGGTTCTCGATCGCATGCAGCTTCAGAATGGCGTGATCTGGCCCATTCCCGTCTGTCTGGATGTATCGGATACCCAGGCCAAAAGTTTTGAATCCGGCCAGTCTGTCGCACTTCGGGACAGCGAGGGTTTCATGCTGGCGATCCTTCATATAAAAGACATCTGGCCCATCGACAAAAAAAAAGAAGCCGACGTGATCTATGGCGCCCGGGATACCAGTCATCCCGGGGTTGATTATCTGTTCAATTCCGTTGGCAACTACTATGTCGGTGGCGCGATTGAAGGCATCCAACTGCCCCTTCATTCCGCCTTCAAATCGCTTCGTCACTCGCCACTTGAAATGCGGGCCCTTTTCAAAAAACTGGGGTGGCGTCGTGTCGTGGGCTATCAGACCCGACAACCGCTTCATCGGGCCCAGTTTGAAATGACCCTGAGAGCCATGGCCCAGGCCAAAGCCAACCTGCTTCTGCATCCGGTGGCGCGACGGGGCAAACCCGGAGATATCGATTATTACACACGCATTCACTGCTATCTGGCCGCCGGTCAGCATTATCCCGCCAACATGATGCAGCTCAGCCTGCTCCCGCTGGCCATGAGAATGGCGGGGCCGCGCGAAGCTGTTCTGCATGCCATTGTTCGGAAAAATTATGGCTGTACCCATTTTATCGTCGGACCCAATCATGCCAGCCCCGGCCATGATGCTCAGGGCAAACCGTTTTATGAAAAAGGAGCGGCCCAGGAACTTGTTTTGTCCCTTGGTCAGAAGCTGGGCATCGAGGTGCTGCCAGTTGAGGAAATGGTTTATGTGGTTGACGACGATGAGTATCTTCCGGCCAGCGAGGTTCCCCCGGGCCAGCGCACGGTTACGTTGAACGATGATACGTTTCACCAGAAGCTTCGGAGCAGCAGAAAAATTCCGGACTGGTTCAGTTTTCCGGAAGTCATCGAAACCCTTCAGCAGGCCTATCCCCCAAGACACAAACAGGGCTTCACCATTTTTTGCACGGGCCTTTCAGGCGCCGGAAAATCGACAATTGCCCGGATACTGTATGCACGGTTTCTGGAAATGAGGGGCAGGCCGGCTACACTTCTGGATGGGGATATTGTTCGGCAAAATTTGTCAAGCGAGCTGGGCTTTTCCCGGGAACACCGGGATATCAATGTCCGCCGCATCGGATATGTGGCCAGTGAGATCACCAAAAATCGTGGCATTGCCATTTGTGCGCCCATTGCCCCCTACGCCGCCACCCGGAGGCAGATCCGGCAACTGATTGAGCAGTATGGCGGATTCATTGAAGTTCATGTCGGAACGCCGCTGGCGGTTTGTGAAGGCCGGGATCGCAAGGGATTGTACGCCAAGGCCCGTTCCGGTTTGATCAAGGAATTCACCGGAATCAGCGATCCGTATGAAGCGCCCGAGAATCCGGAAGTGTATATTGACACCACAGAAATGACCCCGGATGAAGCCGCGCAGGAAGTTCTTCTGTATCTGGAACGGGCCGGATATACCCGATAGGCGGGCTTTCAGGATTTACCTTTTTCATCTCACCACCATCTTCACGTTAAGGGGATTTTTAGCATGCAGATCGATCATATCAATATGGATTTTCTGGGATTGCTTGCGATAGAAGCCGGCAAGGCGGTTCTGAAAATTTATGACACGGATTTCAGTGTTGACTACAAGGATGACCAATCTCCATTGACGCTGGCTGACACCCGCTCTCATCAAATCATCTGCAAGGGTTTGACTGCACGCTATCCGGATATACCCATATTGTCGGAAGAGGGTAAAGGCACATCCTATCCTGAACGAAAGGACTGGAATCAATTCTGGCTGGTCGATCCCCTGGATGGAACCAAGGAGTTTATCCGGAAAAACGGCGAGTTCACGATCAACATCGCACTCATCGAAAACAATCAGCCGGTATTGGGAGTCATTTATGTTCCGGTTCTGGATATTCTGTTTCTGGGCAATGTTCAACGCAATTGTATCCGGGATTTTCGCGGTGTCAAAACAACACTTAAAATGGTGAAATGGACACCACAGGCAAGAATACGGGTGGTCCGGAGCCGGTCTCACCCATCACCCGACATGGAAGACCTTCTCGGACGACTCCCGTCTTATGCGGCTATCAGCCGGGGAAGCTCCCTGAAATTTTGTGCTGTCGCAGCAGGTGAGGCGGACTTTTATCCACGTCTTGGGCCAACCTCGGAATGGGATACGGCAGCCGGGCACGCCATCATCCTGGCCGCTGGCGGCGTGGTGGTGGACATGATGGGAAACCCGCTTCGATACAATAAGGAAAGTCTGCTAAACCCGGCCTTTATGGTTGCACCGGATATTGATTTTCTCAAACAGATTGGCGTTCTGACAGTATGATTCCGTGTGTAAATGAGATGTGAGTAGTGAGAGGCCGCCTGACCGGCAAGCGGCTGCCATGCCTGAATGATGGTTGCGTCACCTTCAGCCTTTTTGATCGATGCGGGTGAACCTCTTTCAGGCATGAATACCCACACTCCCGTTTAAAATCAGAATTGCCGATCTGTATACCTGTCTGATTATTGCTTGCCTAAAATATAAAAATGATTAAAATAATCAAATAATTTCTGTCAACCCAATGTGGAGGATATCTGCTTTGAATCCGTTTTACAAAAATCTGGCCTTATGGCTGGTCATTACCCTGATGATGATCATGCTTTACAATCTGTTCAACCAGCATCCGGTGGGGGAAGCCACGCTCAGTTACAGTGAATTCATGGGAATGGTGGAAAATGACCGTATTCCGGATGTCGTCATCCAAGGACAGGAATTGATCGTAACCGATGTCAGTCGAAACCGCTACAAAGTCTTTGCACCCCAGGATCCCGGCCTGATCAGCACCCTGCGATCCAGAAATGTCTCCATTTCGGTCAAACCCCCTGCAGAATCGCCGTGGTACATGTCGATTCTGGTATCCTGGTTTCCAATGATCGTTCTGATCGGCGTATGGATTTTTTTCATGCGTCAGATGCAGGCGGGTGGCGGAAAAGCCCTGTCGTTTGGAAAAAGCAGGGCCAGGCTCTTGTCTGATCAGTCTGAAAAAGTGACATTCGCCGATGTTGCGGGCATTGATGAGGCCAAGGAAGAGCTGAGTGAAATTGTCGATTTTCTGAAGGAGCCCAAGCGCTATACCCGCCTGGGCGGCCGCATACCCAAAGGAGTTCTGCTGATGGGGCCTCCCGGAACCGGCAAAACACTACTCGCACGGGCCATCGCCGGTGAAGCCGGTGTGCCATTTTTCAGTATCAGCGGATCGGATTTTGTTGAAATGTTTGTGGGTGTGGGAGCATCGCGGGTTCGTGATCTGTTTGTCCAGGGAAAAAAGAATGCGCCCTGTATCATTTTTATCGATGAAATCGATGCGGTTGGCCGTCACCGGGGCGCCGGACTAGGCGGTGGACATGATGAACGGGAGCAGACACTGAATCAGTTGCTGGTGGAAATGGATGGCTTTGAATCCAATGAGGGAGTCATTCTGATATCCGCCACCAACCGGCCCGATGTGCTGGATCCGGCGCTTTTAAGACCAGGCCGGTTTGACCGCCAGGTCGTGGTTCCCCTTCCGGATATCAAGGGCAGGGAACAGATATTGACCGTTCACATGAAAAAATCCCCCATTGCCCCGGAAGTCAATCCGGTTGTTCTGGCCAAAGGCACGCCGGGTTTCTCCGGAGCCGACCTTGAAAACCTGGTCAATGAGGCCGCCTTGCTGGCAGCCAAACGGAACAAGGAAATGGTCGATATGGTGGATCTTGAAGATGCCAAGGACAAAGTGTACATGGGACTGGAAAGAAAATCCAAAGTGATCCGCGAAGAAGACCGGAAAACAACTGCGTACCATGAAGCCGGACATGCCCTTGTTGCCAGACTTCTTCCCGGTACCCATGCGGTCAACAAAATTACCATCATTCCACGGGGTCGGGCTGCCGGCATCACCTGGTTTTTACCAGAGGAGCATGATTTCCGGTTCAAGGATCAACTGGAAAGCGAGCTGTCTGTCGCCTTTGGCGGCAGAGCCGCGGAAGACCTGATTTTCAACCGGATCAGCACCGGCGCATCCAATGACATCAAACAGGCCACCGAGCTGGCGCAAAAAATGGTTCGATCCTGGGGAATGAGTTCCCTGGGGCCATTATCTTATGCCAAAAATGAAGAACAGATTTTCCTGGGACGGGAAATCGCGCAGCACCGGGATTATTCGGAAGAAACCGCCCGAAAAATCGATCAGGAAATCAGCGGCCTCATTACCGGTTGTTATCAGACCGCCAAAACGACACTGGCCGACAATGCGCCGATTCTGCACCAACTGGCCGCAATGCTGCTGGAAAAAGAAACCGTTATGGGTGCTGAACTCGATGCACTGATCCGCTCGATGAAACCGGGATTTGTCTTTCCGTCGCCACATGACACAGAGCCGATACAAACGCCACCGGAAAATCATCCTGCTGAGGATCCGCCTGTACAATCATGACCCCAAGACCGTCATTTACCATTGCCTGGCAAAATCATTGCCTGAATCTGGGGTCCGACACCTGCATTATGGGCGTGTTAAACATTACCCCGGATTCTTTTTCGGATGGGGGTCTGTTCTTTCGTCCGGATGATGCCATCCATCAGGCCCTCAGCCTTCAGGCCCAGGGGGCCGATATCCTGGATATCGGCGGGGAATCCACCCGGCCGTTTTCGGATCCGGTAACGGAAAAGGAAGAAATCCGCAGGGTGGTGCCCGTGATCGAGGCCATTGCCGAGAAACTGACCATTCCCATATCCATTGACACCTGCAAATCCGGTGTTGCCAGACACGCACTGGATGCCGGCGCATCCATCATCAATGACATCAGCGCGCTTCGAATGGATCCCGAAATGGCCGTTCTGGCAGCCGAACGGGATGTTCCCGTCATTCTGATGCACATGCTGGGAACCCCAAAGACCATGCAGGTTTCACCCGTTTATGCCAATCTGATTGAAGATATTCGGAGTTTTTTCAATACAGCCATCGAGGGTGCCGTGAGTCAGGGAATATCCCGAAACCGCCTGATCATCGATCCGGGAATCGGATTTGGAAAAACAATTCAGCACAATCTGACACTGATCAACCGGCTGATGGAATTTTGGGATCTGAACCTTCCTATTCTGATGGGGGTGAGCCGGAAATCCACCATCCGGAACATTCTGAAACAACGACTTGTGGATAATCCGGATATGGAAGCGGTTGAGACCGGAAGCCTTGCGGCGCATGTCGCCTGCATCCTGAATGGGGCACACATCATTCGGGTTCATGATGTCGCCCGGAACAGGATTGCGGCAGAGATCGCAGATGCGTTAAAAATGAAAGGATGAAAGCGATGCTTTTGGTGATCGATGTCGGCAACACCAATATTGTTCTGGGTATTTATCGGGATGCGACCCTGATTCAAAGCTGGCGCATTCGCACCGAGCGCAATACAACAGAAGATGAATTTTATGTAATTGCATCGGGTCTTTTTGCAGGGAACCAGGTCGAACGGCGTCAAATCGAAAGAACCATTATTTCATGTGTGGTCCCCCCGATGGTCAATATCCTGGACGCATTCTGCCGAAAATATCTCAATCATTCTCCGGTCTGGGTGGATGCCCATTCGGTATCCGGCATGATGCCGATTTTATACACCAATCCGGCTGAAATCGGGGCGGATCGCATTGTCAATGCCATCGCCGCCTATGCCTTATTCCAGTCCAGTCTGGTGGTCATTGATTTTGGAACCGCAACGACATTTGACGCCATATCCGAAAAAGGGGAATATCTGGGCGGCGCCATCGCACCCGGCATCATGATTTCCGCAGAAGCCCTCTTCCAGAAGGCATCCAAACTTCCCCGGGTGGAAATTTTTCAACCCCCGTCAAGCGCCATTGGCAAAGATACGATCTCAAGCATTCAGTCCGGAATCATATTGGGTTATGCCGGGCTGGTGGACGGCATGACGACCCGGCTGAAAGAAGAAATGGGGTCAAACACCCGAATCATTGCAACCGGTGGTTTGGCGCCATTGATCGCCAATGTGTCCAAAACCATCGAATCGGTCGAACCCAACCTGACGCTCGAGGGACTGCGGTTGATCAGCCATCGTCTGGCCCCGCCATCTCGGCCTCAATCCGCCTGATTTCCTCTGTCAGGTGAATCCGCTCGGTGTCGCTGATATCTTCCTGGTTCAATCTTCGGGTCAATCCCAGAAGAATCATTTCCAGTCGATAATCGGTGCAGGTATATCCCATCATCCCTTTCCGGCGCTGATCAGACTTTCCTGAAAAATCCGGTAAAACGCCTGATAATCGGCCAATGCCTGTAAAAATATTCTTGAAAATTCCTGTATATTTTTCTTGTTGATGATCAGGTTGACATTTTTGTTCAGTGCGGCCATGTGATCCATGGTTCGAATCTGATCCGATATGAGAATTACGAAAATATTCCGGCGGGCACTCATGAGCTGCTCCCCCAGATAGTCCAGAATCATGTCGGTATCGGTTCGGGGCGCATTGAACAGATCATCCAGAACCAGAAGATTGAATCCACGAAACCGCATTTTTTTCAGAGCAATGGCTCCCGAAGAGGCATCGATCGCATAATAGCCGAGGCCACTCAATTCACCTGACAGAAAGGATCGAATGGTCGAGTCGGACTCACAGATCATTGCGGTTTTGGCGCCGGGTTCGATAAAATCAAAGGTTTTGTCCCCCAGATCGTACGTTTCCGACGTGATGGATTGGGAGGCCAGCTTTGCCAGAGCCTGAACTGACGATGAATCCACCGGGGTTCGGGTGTCAATGGTGATTTTATGTTTGCACCGGGGACAGGCCACCGCCACCACCTGTTCGATCGGCAATTTTTCATCCGGAATCTTGAATTTTCCCTGGCACTGACTGCACGTCACATCCATTGTTTCAACTCCTACCGGCTGATTTTATTTTTTTTGCTGTATTGTATATCCACCTCGAGATTCTCGATATCGGTTGTTGCCTCACCCCGGCTGGATTTGACCATATCCATCCCCCTGCTCACAATCCCCTTTCGGGATGCATATGCCATTGCGGTTTCTTCGGTGATCTTGCCATCCCGATATAACTCGACGATATAATCATCAAACGTCGTCATTCCAAATGCCTTGCCGGTCTGAATGATTTCATAATATGTCTTTCCTTCGGACTCACCATGCAAAATGGTATCCTTGACCCGCAGATTGGCTCCCATGATTTCAAATGCCGCAACCCGGCCGCCACCAACCCGGGGCAGAAGCCGCTGACAGACGATCCATCGAACCGTATCCGCCAGTCGAATCCGAATCTGATTTTCCTCTTCGGTATTGAACATGCCCAGAATACGATTGATGGTCTGTCCGGCATCCACGGTGTGGAGCGTGCTTAAAACCAGATGCCCGGTTTCTGCGGCGCTCAGTCCGATTTCCACGGTTTCCCGATCCCGCATTTCCCCAACCAGAATAACCTTGGGCGCCTGTCTGAGAGCGGCCCGTATTCCGGAAGCAAAGGTGTCGAAATCACTGCCCATTTCCCGTTGGTTGAATGTGGATTTTTTTTGCGGGTGCTGGTATTCCACCGGATCTTCCAATGTCACGATATGCACGGACTGGTTTTCATTGATCTCGTTCAGCACAGCGGCCAGAGATGTGGTTTTGCCGCTTCCGGTCGCACCGGTTACCAGAATGATACCATTTTTTTCCTTGGCTATTTCAAGAAATGGCTTGGGAAGGTTCATGTCGGCACAATTGGGAATTCTGGTTTCCAGCTTTCTCAAAACGATGCTGTATTTTCGCTGCTGAGAAAAGATGTTGACACGAAAGCGGGCTTTCCCGGTCAGCTCATACGACAAATCGCAGGAACCTTCCCGCAGCAGGGTTTCGGTCAGGCGGCGATCGTTGTTGATCAGGTTGAGCGCCAGTATTTCGGTTTGAAATGGTGTCAGGACATTGAACGGCGGTTCCAGATGAACGGGCTTCAGTTGCCCGGAACTTTCCACCTGCAGGGGTTTTCCGGGGGTGATATTGAGATCGGAAACATTGGTGTGGGAATCCAGCATTCGGCCGAGAATATAATCCAGTTCCTGTTTTTTCATGATGTCATCATCCAAAATGAGCGAATAGACCTTCAGAAAATTCATTCCGCAAGGCAGCAGAGAGGGATAGGCCTTTTGCTGGCCATCCCCGACCGATAACGCAGCGAAATCATTTTTCTGAAGGTCTATGTGAGATGCCTGTTACGCCTCGGTGAAATCCGTGGGAGGGGTCTTTAAAAACGATCTGAATTTGCTTTTGTCATTGGATTTGGCATAGGCTTCCTCGGCCGAAATCCATCCCTTGTTCAAAAGTTCCATGATGGCGTCATCCAGAAGCTGCATGCCAAAGCGTTTGCCCACCTGAATCGAGGAGGGAATCTGAAATGTTTTGCCTTCCCGGATCAGATTTCGAACCGCTGGAGTGGCAATCATGATTTCCATGGCCGCGCAGCGGCCTTTTTTGTCAATCCGCTTGAAAAGAACCTGTGCAATGACCGCCCGCAGACCATCTGCAAGGGTGGAGCGCACCTGTTCCTGCTGATTGGCCGGAAAAACTTCGATGACACGATCTACAGTTTTGGCTGCGCTGGATGTATGCAGGGTTCCAAAAACCAGATGACCGGTGGATGCCGCTTCGATGGCCAGGGAAATGGTTTCCAGATCACGCATTTCACCGACCAGAATGATATCCGGGTCTTCACGGAGCGCCCCCCGCAACGCGGCGCTGAATGTTTTGGTATGCAGTCCCACTTCCCGGTGGTTGACAATACATCCCTGACTTTGGTGAACAAATTCAATGGGGTCTTCAACCGTAATGATATGGTCCTTTCGGGAGCGGTTGGCCTGATCGATAATGGCGGCCAGGGTGGTGGACTTGCCGCTTCCGGTCGGGCCGGTCACCAGAACCAGACCTCTGGGCAAAAGGGCCAGTTTGGATATGACCGACGGCAGCCCCAACTGCTCTGCAGTCAGAATTTTACTGGGAATTTCCCGGAAGACGGCTGCAACCCCGTACTTTTGCATAAAAAAATTGGCGCGATATCGGGCCAGTCCAGGAATTTCATATCCAAAATCAACATCGCCGGTTTCTTCAAAAACCTTGACCTTGTCTTCCGGGGCAATTTCATACAGCATGGCCCTCAGTGAGTCATTATCCAGAATCTTGTATTTGATTCGCTCCATGTCACCATGAATTCGCATGGCTGGCGGTTGTCCGGATACCATGTGAAGGTCAGATGCCCCCTGATCGTGCAGCAGTTTGAAAAACGCATCGATTTTAGCCACGCAATTCCCTCGCTTTGTTTAAATTGCAGATTTATATATCATGATTCTGGAAAGACGACAGGGATATCGTCATTCAGGTCAAGAATCACTGACGGCAGAATTCCCGTTATTGTCAGTGTCAAATTTTTCAGGGGTCTCCTGCCCGCTGGATATAGAGATGCTGCGAATGCGATCATATTCCTGATCCACTGCCGCCATCTGTTGTTTTTCCATATCCAGAAGTTTGATGTGTGAATCAATCAGGGCCCGTATCTGTGCCTCGATCTGCATTCTCTGGGTTTTGAGCCGGATAACATCTTCATGCACCTGCGCCAGCCGGTTATAGGCCTGGTTAATAATTTTCTCTCCTTTGAATTCGGCCTGTGCAATGATTGCTTCTGAAGATCTTCTGGCGCCTGCCTGCATCTCATCGGTGAGCTGCCGGGCCTGCTTGACCTGCTGATTTGCCGCTTCTTCCTGTTGGGTCAGAATTTGATTGGCGTCCTTCAGGGCGATATTTTCCTGTTTCAGACGGTCAATTTCCGTATACAGCGTATCCAGGGTGCGGGCGATCTGATCCAGGAATTCATCGACTTCCCGGGTGTCGAATCCCCGAAACCGGATATGAAATTGACGCTGGTGAATATCCAGAGGGGTAATATCCAGATAATCTCTCACAATAATCCTCAGGTGAGAAAGGTTACGGAAAGTCTGACCAGGGTGTTGACCACAAAATTTTGAAGGAAAATAATGATCAGAAAAACCAGAATGGGAGAAAAATCGATACCGCCAAAACTGACTGGCAGCCGGGACCGGATTTGATACAGGACCGGCTCGGTAGCCGAGTGAATGAATCGGACAATGGCATTGTACGGATCCGGGTTGACCCAGGAAAGAATGGCTCTGGCGACGACAATCCAGAGATAGATATTCAGAACGATGTCGAGAACCTTGGCGATTGCAGCAAGAAGATAACCAATTATAAACATTTGAAATCATACCCTTTCTGATTGACAGTTTGACCCCCATGAACCGCTTGTAACTAAAGACTATTCTTCAGGAGAAGTCAATAAATTTTCTGCCGGTTATAACGGATTCCGGGATTGGGATTGTATTTTCACG
>DFZE01000209.1:2613-9242 GCA_002382065.1 Desulfobacteraceae bacterium UBA4064 | reverse complement strand
ACCAATGAATATCAGTTGCCAACACCGTAATTTTTTGCTTTAATGCGCTCGATTTGTTATTTTGATTTTGATATGATTCGCGCCTTCCTGTTCGGATGCCAACTGTCATTAAGGATTCCCGGATGAAAATCCCAATTCGTTTCATGGTCAGTCCGGCAATGCTGACTGCGGTTTATATCGCTTTCCAGATAAAGATTTTGGGTGCGTTATCGGTCGGGGATGGCCGACAAAGGCCTATCCCCTCCCTGCNNGCCTTCCCAAAATCATTATCTGAAAAGCGATCCCGGTCGTGCGAAACATGACAGGTTTACCATCCCGCCACAAAAAGATGAAACTTTCTTTTATTCTTCCGCGTTGCAGCTTTTTCAAAATTCCGCCTGGTCACTACAGGTTTGCCGGATGCTGTCAAATGCCGTTACAACCCGATTCAAAATACCTGTTGGTTATTTTGAATAACCCGTATAAAACCAGTTATATCTGATCCATATCCTCACGAAAGGAGGTTCAATGGCTGATTCGCATGAATGGGACTGGGAACCCGGAGCAAAACAGATTGATGTATCAGACTGGAAAAACCGGTTCGAGTGGATTGAAGAATTTTATGCCAGCCCGGATGGTGATCATATTGCTGCTGTAGTGAACCAGGCCGAAGGCGAATTCAGTGTTTGCGTCAATGGTGAACCCTGGGAAAATCCGTTTGAAAAGATATGGCATCTCCGGTTTACCCCCGACAATCGCCTGGCCGCCCTGATTTCCGACAGCGGTGAGTGGACCGTCGCCGTGGATGGAGAGCCCTGGGAAAACCGGTTCGGATATGTCTGGAACATGCAGTTCAATCCCGGAGGCAATGCGATTGCCGTTTCGTTTCAGCAGGATATGAAATATGGCATGGCGCTGAATGACTCACCTTGGGAAGAAACTTTTCTGCATGCAACAGACCCGGTTCTCAGTGAGGACGGTTTGCACACCGCAGCATCGGTTCAGGTTGTTGCCGCCAGTGAGGCGGAGATTCTCAAATTTCAGGAAGGCACCATTTCCGCTGCCATGGATGGTGTTGTCTGGAACAATAAATTTGTCAATGTCTGGGGAAAAGCCATCAGCCGGGATGGAAACCGATTGGCAGCGGAAGTTCGCGTAAATTTGTACGACTATACCATTGCCGTAAACGGCGCACCCTGGACCAGGACCTATGCCGGGGTCTGGGAACCCATTTTTCATCCGCTCTCCAATGCCGTTTTGGCGCCGGTTCGCACCCAGGGCAAATGGACGGTAGCCAGCGATGGGGAAATTGTCTGGAAAAACCGGTATTTCCAACTCTGGCATACCCGCTTCAGCCCGGATGGGAAAAAACTGGCAGCCATTGTTTCACCCACGTTTGGCAAATGGACGGTTGCAGTTGATGACGTGCCCTGGTCCCGGACATTCGGGGATCTGGTCTCCGATCTGACCTTCAGCCCGGACAGCCAGCGCATTTCCGCTGTCGTGAAGGATCAGGACAAATGGTCACTAGTCGTGGATGGTCATGCCTGGAAAAACACCTTTGATATGGTCTGGAATCCGGTTTTCAGCCCGGATGGTGGCCTTGTTGCGACAAAATTTGAAAAAAACGGCAAAAAGGGATTTGTCGTAAATGATCAGTTTCTGGATTTTTCCTGTGAGGATGCCTGGCCCCCGGCATTCAGCCCGGATGGATCGAAGATACTGCTTCGAAGTGTTGAAAACGATATCTATTTTCGCCGGATTATTCCGGTGTCGGAATTGAATATTCGATGACCCACGAACCGGCATATTATTCCCGGGAGATGCGACATGCATGACATTTATCAGTTTGTATCCGGCCCGATGGTATGGATCGCGTTTATCGTCTTTATTGGTGGCAGCCTCTTTCGACTGATCCAGATGCTATTGCTGATCCAGAAAAAGGAAAGCTTCATTTTTTCTTATATCAGCCTCAAATACGCCCTTCGGTCAATCGGTAACTGGCTGATCCCGTTTGGTCCGGTCAACATGAGAAATCATCCGGCCGTAACAACCGTCACCTTTATCTTTCATTTCTGCATGCTGGTCACGCCCCTGTTTCTGCTATCGCACATTGTTCTCTGGGATGAATCCTTCAGCATCCGGTATTGGGCGCTTCCCGACACCGTGGGGGATGTCATGACGGTTCTGGTGATTGCCAGTTGTCTGTTCTTCGCGATACGCCGTCAGAAAATGGCGGATGTCCGATTTTTGACATCCGCGTCGGATTATATCATTCTGACAATTGTCGCGATGCCGTTTATAACCGGATTCATTGCCTATCATCAGTGGGGCAGTTATCCATTTTTCATGGTTCTTCACATCATAAGCGGTGAAATCATGCTGATGGCCATACCCTTTACGCGGCTGGTGCATATGCTTTTCGCACCGTTTACCCGGGCCTATACCGGTTCCGAGTTTGGCGGAATCCGGTATGCCAAGGACTGGTGACAGTGAATTTGCCCATATCTGAATGACGACGGAGGTTTTGCGCATGGTTGAACCGGAAAATAAACCTGATGAAACAATACGGGATGAGGGAATTGAAGCAGGTGCTGCCAGGCTGACCGAAGACAAAATCGCAGAAACCATCAACCGGGTGCTGAATGTCGAAGCAGGCGCCCGGCTTCGCATGTATGTGGACACCTGTGCACATTGCGGACTGTGTTCCGAAGCCTGCCACTATTATTTGTCCCATGACAATGACCCCCATTTTTCTCCCGCAGGCAAGGTCAAACAAACCCTGTGGGAAATGATTCGAAAAAAGGGCCGGGTTTCACCGGATTTCATGAAACGGGCGGCAGAAATTGCACACACCCAGTGCAATCTGTGCAAACGCTGCTCCATGTATTGCCCGTTTGGTATCGATATCGCCTATCTGATGGCCACGGTTCGCCGCATCATTCATCTGTTGGGCATGACGCCGCTGTATATTCAGGCAACGGCCCACAGCCATGCCGCCACCATGAACCAGATGTGGGTCAAGGAAGATGAATGGCCGGATACACTGCAATGGCAGGAAGAAGAGGCCCGGTCCGAAATTCCAAAGTTGCGTATTCCGCTTGAAAAAGAAGGTGCGGATATCATGTATTCGGTCATTGGACCCGAGCCAAAGTTTCAGGCCCAGTTGCTGTATCAGGCAGCCGTCATTCTGAATACAGCCGGACTCAACTGGACCATGCCGGCCACGCCCGGCTGGGACAACAGCGATATGGCCATGTTTACCGGTGACAACGAGATCATGGGCCGAATCAAACGGGCTCATTTTGAAACCGCCATCCGGCTGAAAGTAAAAAAAATCGTCATGGGTGAATGCGGGCATGCATTCCGGTCCGTATATGACACCGGAAATCGCTGGCTCTCGTGGCGAATGCCGCCAATCCCCATTGTTCATGCCATTGAATTCTATTACGATATGCTGAAAGAGGGCCGGATCAAAATTGCCAGAAAATATTCGGAACCCGTCACCCTGCATGATCCCTGCAATGTGGTGCGCGGCAGAGGACTACATGAAAAGGCACGATATGTCATTAATGCCATCTGTGACAACCTGATTGAAATGCACCCCAATCGGGAGCACAATTACTGCTGCTGCGCCGGTGGCGGTGTCATCAACTGTGGGCCTCCCTACAAACTGGCCCGAATGAAAGGCAACCGTATCAAAGCGGATCAATTGTTTGCCACCAAGGCCAAGGGGGCAAAAACCCTGGTCGCCCCCTGCCATAACTGCCATAGCGGTCTGGAAGATATCAACCATTATTATGGTCTGGAAATGAATGTCAAATTCATCAGCGATATCCTGTATGAAGTTATGGAAAAACCGGAATGATCGATAAGGAGAAGAATCCGTGAACCGATATGCCATATTTATTCTGATTGCCGGCCTGGTTTCCCTCACCCTTATCATGGCCTCATACTCACAGGAAGACATGGTAACTGTGGATAACAGTGTTTTCACCAATCCCCAGCGGACGCCGGCCAAATTCAAACATGATGATCACAATGAAGCCGCCGGAATCGAATCCTGCGGTGAATGCCATCACGTCTATCAGGACGGGAAAAAACTGGAAGATGAATCCTCCGAGGACCAGTCCTGCTCAGAATGCCATACCGCCACCGATGACGGCAGAAAACCCGGCCTGATGAAAGCATTTCATATGAATTGCAAAGGCTGTCACACAACTGCCAAAAAAGGTCCGGTCATGTGTGGAGAATGCCATGCCTGGTGATGATTTTTGACAGTATCCGTGTGAAATACATCCATCTTTGCAACATGAGGTCATGCCATGTCAAAAAAAATTATGATCATTGATGACGATCCAGTCATTGTCAAGTACCTGACAACGCTGTTTCAGGATAACGATTATACAACATGCAGCGCATCCGATGGCCTCAAGGCCATGGATTTGGTACAGACCGAGCTTCCCGATCTGATTACCCTGGATCTGGAAATGCCCGAGGAATGGGGAAGCCGGTTTTATCGCAAACTGTCCAAGCATCCGGAACTGAAAAAAATTCCAATCATTGTGATAACCGGTCTGGCCGGTCACCATGCAGTCAGGGATGCGGTCGCCTATATTCATAAACCTTTTGACCGGGACAAACTGCTGGGAATTGTCAAGCAGACAATTGGCTGACAGTTGTGTTGGAATACTGCTGTCGGTCAATAATTTTGGAAAAACAGAATTCAGAAGCCAGAATTCAGAATAAATGAGAAGAATATCATTTTTATAAAAAGCAACCATTCCCTATTTATTCTGGCTTCTGGCTTCTGGCTTCTGAATTCTGTATTCTGACTTCTGTATATAGAACCCGCAGATTGTGACCGTTCAAAGTATAAAATCCATCAGACATTCATCCATGAAATTTATCGAACTCGAAAACCAGAATGACCTGAATCTGCCGGTCCTGAACGAAAACAGCCTCTTTTCATTCAGATGCCACCCTGGGGTCTCCTGTTTCAATCAGTGCTGCCATCATCTGAATCTCTTTCTTTATCCATACGATGTCATTCGTCTGAAAAACCGGCTGGGCATGAGATCGGATATATTTCTGGAGCGGCATGTGGATGTGGTGGTACGCTCGGGGTCATTTTTTCCGGATGTTCTGCTGACCATGACAGAGGCGGAAAAGCATCCCTGTCCGTTTTTGACCGAAACAGGTTGTAGCGTGTATGAGGATCGCCCGGATGCCTGCCGTATGTTTCCGCTGGAACAGGGCATGCTGTATGATGCGGCGTCAAAAACCAGTCAGGCGGTTTATTTTTTCCGGCCCCCGGAATTCTGCATGGGCCGGCATGAGATCAGCTCCTGGAGTCCCCGGACATGGATACAGGATCAATGCGCTGAAATGCATAATGCCATGACGGTTCAATGGTCCGAGGTTTGCCGCCTGTTTAATACAAACACCGTCTCTTCGTGTCCGGAAAATCCCTGGGGAAATGAGGGGCCCCAGGGCCCCCGGGCCAAAATGGCCTTTATGGCGGCTTACAATATCGATGAATTCCGAAATTTCATATTCCGGAGTTCATTTTTAAAACGGTACAAGATACCGTCGTCTGTTTTGAACCGGGCAAAAACAGATGATCGCGAACTGCTTCTGATCGGTTTTTCCTGGATCAAATATTTTTTGTGGCATATTTCCTCGCCGACCATTCAACCCAGACGATAGCGGGCCTGATATTCAAAGCGGTTGCAATATACTGTCGATGATCCGGTCGAATTCCTGGTGGCTTTCTGTTTTCAACGCCTTTCGGAACAGCACCTTCAGCGTTTTAGTGGAAAATATATTTGAGCAGCATCAAAAACACCTGGATATCGACCGATGCCCGAAAATCGTCTTCGTAGATATGGGATATGTCATTCAGAATATGTCCGACGGGGAATGTACAACCGGAAATCCTCTGACGGTATTCGAAACATATCCTGAATTTCCAGGCTGTAACACCATTTCCGGATGCCATGATACACCGCAACCGGTATGACAATCGGCAAATAGCCGGATGGGGTGGGCAGCAACCTGCGGATTGGCGTTATGGCATTCCCATAAGTCGAATGGACCGGAAAAATCAAAATGATCATTCCGGCTGGATGCTGAAGTCACTGGCTGTATGACTGAACCTTTTTCAGGATTATCCGGGACTGATAGTCAAATGAATCAATCCATCCAAACTATCCTCAAAATATAAGAAGAATGGGCGATATACTTCAGTTGGTCACAATTNNCAGATTGTGACCGTTCAAAGTATACATCGACATCCCCCCATCTTTTGGAAACACATATTTTAGCGTACTTCCCCCAAAACTTACCGGGAACATGAAAGAACAGCAGGACACTTACCCGCGCATCCGCTCCTGCCTTTGGTTATATGAAGATTCAACTCACCTTGTACTCCCAAGCTTCCAAACCATACATTCAAGACCAATCTTGCCAAAAAGCTGTTGAATCTCTGCATGATCTGGGCGCTGACAATCATGATCAAGGCGACCGGTAGCCTGGGGAGATGATGACATCGAGATTGTAATGATCGATCTGGTAGGTTGTCCCGTCTGCAGCAGTTGTCGCAAATTTTGCGACAACTGATTTTTCATCCAACTCTCCTTCTTTAAAAA
>DFZE01000209.1:0-2591 GCA_002382065.1 Desulfobacteraceae bacterium UBA4064 | reverse complement strand
AAAAAAATAAATATTAATCAATAATTCAATTGGTTATATTAACAAAACATTTTATGCATCAACGTCTCACCGGTACAAGTGCCTTTGTGTCTGGATAGTAAAATGTAATGACACTATCAGTTCGTATTGATATAATGTGTCAAAACTCGGGAGGCTATTCATGATTGAACCAAATGAAGTGAGAATCAAGCGGGAAACGCTGAACATTCGGATCAAGCCAGAAGATCGAAATCTTATCGACCGTGCAGCCAGAATACGCGGAAAAAATCGGACAGATTTCATACTGGATGCAGTTCGGCTGGCTGCGGAAGAGACACTCTACAGTCAGTCGATCATCCTGGTTGGCTCCGAGACCTTTGCGGAATTTTTATCGCAGTTGGAAAAGAGACCATCACCCAACAAACAGTTGTGCAAGACCATGCAAACGCCCGCTCTGTGGGAAGATGAATGAAACTCTCAGCACCAGATCTGCTGAGTGAATATTGTGATATCGAGTCGTTTTCATCCGGAGTGGAAAGTCTGGACATATGGCTCAAACACCGAGCTTTGAAGAATCAAACTTCGGGAGCATCCCGCACTTTTGTTGTTTGCAATGGTCGGCGTGTTGTCGCTTATTATGCCTTGGCCTCAAGTTCGGTTGCGGTTGTTGCGGCATCTGGTCGATTCAGACGGAACATGCCCGATCCGATTCCTGTCGTGGTACTGGGGCGACTGGCAGTTGATCAATCTTATCATCACAAGGGGGTGGGGCGAGCCTTGGTCCGCGATGCAGGATATCGGGTTATCCAAGCTTCTGATATTATAGGCATTCGAGGCCTGATGGCTCATGCTGTCTCTAATGAAGCCAGAACATTTTATGAACATGTTGGTTTCGGTGGCTCCCCGCTTGATCCCATGACACTGATGATTACTGTGGCCGACCTGAAAGCCAGTTTATTGCTGTCAAAGATCGATAACTGACATACTGAAATCATCTTTTTCTGATCTGGCTTTTCAAGCGACCATGCTGGAAGCGATGAACCGCTTTCAGGATGGCTCGGCAGTGTGGCATACCTGCGACAAGGTGTTTGCAGACGGACGGAAGTGCGTTTCGGGAATATTTTTGGCATAAGGAATCAATGATTTGGCCGATGCGATAAAGGTTTTGAGCTTATTGACAATTACCGGAAATCTCCAACCGGCGCGACAGAGAAAGCATACGTTCACCCCGTTTACGGACAAACCCGTAACATGACAAACTGCGTGCAATTGCAGATTTTAGGTAGCGTCCCCAAAACCAAAGTGCGATAAAAATGCGTTTGAACGGGTTCTGTTATTCAGCCGGCGGGTTGAGCATGCAACTTCAGGCCAAGCGCTTTAATCACTTTCAGAATGGTGCCGAATTCGGGGTTGCCATCGGCTGAAAGGGCTCTATACAGATTTTCACGCGCCAAACCGGTATCTCGGGCCAATTGAGACATGCCATGTGCACGTGCAATGACACCCAGCGCATGAGCGATAAACCTGGGATCATCACCGGCTTCTTCCAGGCAGGCATCCAGATACGCCGCCATGTCTGAATCGGTTTTCAAATATTGGGCCGTATCGTAACGGGTAAAATTTTCAGTCATCACCTAATCTCTCCAGTCTTTTGCAATGGTTTTCGCCTGTTCAATATCGCGGGACTGTGTGGATTTGTCCCCACTGCACAGCGTCACTACAACACGCATTCCTCGCAATAAACAGTATAACCGATAACCCGGTCCATAATGAATGCGCAACTCGGAAAGTCCATCGCCAACGGGGTACACATCACCCAAATTGCCAGATGCCACGCGGTCGAGTCTTGCATGGATACGCATCCTGGCTTGTCGGTCTTTAAGACCAAACAGCCATTTGGAAAATGTGGTACTTTGAATAATCTTAATTATGATAAAAATGTAATTTGAAAGATACAATTTGTCAAGAAATGGATTAAGGCAAATTTTTCGGCTTTCGCTTTACCGTCGTCAGAAATGTTCGGAGCACCGTTCCCGAAAAATTGCCGGTAGCCATATCTGGCTTCAGAAGCCCGCCTGCCAAATCGCACCAGGGCATCATCCGTATCCTGCCATTCATTCGTTTGATTCCCCATCAGAATGCCATGTCCGGGAAAGGGATATGCATCGGGTTGATTCATGTCGGATACAATGCCAGCGCGCAGGGGATTGAGATGGATGTAACGCACCAGTTCGAGCAGATAGGGATATTTCTGACACAATGTGGATTTATACCGGTTCTGAAAAAGATGGCCAGATCGGTTGTGTCGCCGCTTATGGGATACCGCATAACCGATCAGAAGCCTTCTCATCAGAGTCGAAACAGATACGATTCCGGGTCTGAGCAACATGTGAAAGTGGTTGTCCAGTATCGCCCATGTCAGGCACCGGATTCCGGAACCTGTCAAAAGGGCATCCAGTCGGTACAGAAAATTTCTTCTGTCATCATCATCCAGGAAGACCTTCCGGCGGTAGGCCTCCTTTCAATCATAGGGTGAAAGGCGCCAAGTGAATCGATTCGTGATTGTCGTAGCATATGTTCTGAATATCAAAAGCAGGCAATGAAACCAAGTT
>DFZE01000208.1 GCA_002382065.1 Desulfobacteraceae bacterium UBA4064 | reverse complement strand
CATGATCGTTTACCGTGAAAATGTAAAAGCAGAATTCAGAACCCAGGATTCAGAATTTAGTAGAAAATCGGTAAAATCATTTTCATATGTGGGGGAGAGGCTCCCGGAATGATTCATGAACGTTTACCGTGAAAATGCATTGAGTAGAGGCCGCCTGACTGTCAGGCGGCTGCTATGCCTGAATGCTGGTTGCGGCGTCTTCAGTCTCCAGTCTTCAGTCTTCAGCCTTTTAAATTCATGAAAGTTTATCACCGATGAGACGACCTGTTTTGTTACTGCTGATGGCAGTTGTCCTGTTTGCAGGCTTTTCTGAAAAGCCCTGTTTGGCGGGTGATCCGCCAGTTCTTTCTGTTGATGAAATTTTAAAAAGGGTGGAAAGCCGATATGACTCCCAGGCCTTTTCCGCCCATTTTTTTCAGACATCGGTGATTGCATCCATGGATATCACCGAAACCGCATCCGGCTCTGTCAGTATCAAACGGCCCGGCATGATGCGATGGGTTTATGAAATTCCGCAAAAACAGACCATTGTAACCGATGGAAAAACCTTGTGGGTCTATCGACCGGATGATCATCAGGTCAGTATGGGAAGTGCGCCGACCTTGTTTGGCGGGGGAAAGGGGGCCGGATTTTTGTCCAATATTCAGGAAATTCGAAAATCCTTTCAGGTGAATCTGGAAAAAATCAATGCCAGCCGGGAATACGTCCTGAAGCTCGTTCCGATCCAGAAAACCTGGGATATCGAGCATGTTCTGCTCCACATCAACAGTGAATCCTTTGACATTGTGGAAGCGGCCACAACCAATTCCTATAAGGATGAAACCCGCATTGAACTGAGCGATATTCAATTGAATCAACAACTGGATGACAGCCTGTTTCAGTTTATCATTCCGCAGGGCGCTGAAGTGATCCGGATGGATGAATAGAGAGGGGGGGGGAGCATGGAAAGAAAAATTCGGGAACTGTTAAAACAGCGGAAGGCCATTCTTCTGTCTCATAACTATCAGCCGCCGGAAATTCAGGATATTGCGGACATATGCGGGGATTCATTGGAGCTGAGCATTCGGGCGGCTCAAACCGACGCGGATATTATTGTCTTCTGCGGTGTTCATTTCATGGCAGAAACCGCCTCCATCCTGTGTCCGGGCAAGACCGTCCTGCTGCCCCGTCAGAATGCCGGATGCCCCATGGCCGACATGATTACAGCCGAAGCCCTGTCCGCCCGAAAGGCGGAACTGCCCGGTGTGCCGGTTGTGACCTATGTCAACTCACCGGCTTCGGTCAAGGCCCTTTCCACCATATGCTGCACGTCGGCAAACGCGGTCAAGGTGGCAAAGAGTCTGAATACACGGGAAATACTCATGACGCCGGATCGGAATCTGGCCAGTTTTGTGGAATCCAGAACCGGCATCACCATTCATATCTGGCCGGGATTTTGTCCGATTCATGACGCCATTCGTCGGGAAGATGCGGTTTATGCCAGACAAAAACATCCCCGGGCCGTATTGATGGCCCATCCGGAATGCCGGATGGAAGTTTTGGCGCTGGCCGATGAGATCCTCAGCACATCCGGAATGCTGCGATACGCCAAAACATCCCGTCATTCCGAATTTATAGTCGGTACCGAGATGGGCCTGCTGTATACGCTTCAAAAGGAAAATCCGGACAAGCGCTTTTATCCCATCTCTGACGGCATGGAATGCCCGGATATGAAAAAAATCGGGCTGGCGGATATTGTTCGTGTACTGGAAACGCTGGAAGGTGAAGTCCGGGTTCCCGAAGACATCCGGAAACCCGCATATGAAGCCGTAAAACGCATGATCGATCTGGCCTGATACCGGTATGCATTCAGGTTGATACCGCAAAAACGGGTGCGTGCCCGAAACGATACTTTGAACGGTCACAATCTGCGATTCCCATCTGTNNCAAGGCATGCCTTGTCTCTACCGTCCGACCGTGAAGGACCAGGGTTGGGAACACGCAAATTGTGACTGTTCAAAGTCACCCGTTTCAGCTCACCATGTCATCCGGAATATCCGCATTGGTATAAACCTTCTGCACATCCTCGCAGTCTTCAAAGGCATCCATCAGCCGGATCATGGTTTCGGCTTCCTTGCATTTCAGCATCAGGGTGGTCTGGGGCAGCATGGTGACCTCCGCATCCTCAAACGGAATGGATGCCGTTTCCAGGGCCGTTTTTACCGTTTCATAATCCGCGGGTGAGGTGATGACCTCGAATGCATTTTCATCATCCCGCACATCCTCGGCCCCTGCTTCAAGCGCCACTTCCATCAGTCTGTCCTCACTGATGTTTTCTTTCGGTACGCTCAGATAGCCTTTTTTGGTAAACATCCAGGATACGCAGCCGTTTTCTCCCATGCTGCCGCCATATTTGTTAAAAATATGGCGAATTTCAGCCACTGCACGGTTTTTGTTGTCCGTCAGGGAATCCACCAGTATCGCAGCACCACCCGGCCCGTAACCTTCATAGGCGCTTTCTTCATAGCTGACGCCTTCCAGTTCTCCGGTGCCCTTTTTGATGGCGCGATCGATATTGTCCTTGGGCATGTTTTCGATTTTGGCTGCCAGAATGGCGGAACGAAGTCTGGGATTGGCGTTGGGATCGCCGCTGTTGCCCATTCTGGCCGCAATGGTGATTTCCTTGATCAGCCGGGTAAAAATGCGGCCCCGCTTGGCGTCTGCCGCGCCTTTTTTATGCTTGATGGTTGACCATTTATTATGACCTGACATGAATGCCTCCTATTTTTTTCCATATCCGATAAGATAAATTTCCCGGCTGCCCTTGCGGCAGCTTTGGGGTTTAAAGGTTTTTTGATTGTGAAACAGTGGCTTTAACTGATCAGAAAACGCTTTGAAATCTTCACTCTGAAAAATTTTGCAGATAAATGATCCGCCGGACAAAAGCCTTTCCCGGGCCACATGAAGCGCCGTTTCACACAGTTCAAACGAGCGGGCCGAATCAACCGTTTTTTGTCCGGTGGTGGATGGCGCCATATCGCTCATGACGATATGAAAGTCAAAACCGATGGCCCGGGAAATGGTCGCATCCAGATTCAGAATATCCGCGACATATGTTTGCACATGACCCGGAAGCGGTATGGTTACCGGTTTCAGATCGATGCCCACAACCCGTCCGGACGGTCCAACCAGCTCTGCGGCATATTTCAGCCAGGCGCCTGGCGCACATCCCAAATCCAGTATATGATGACCGGCCCGAATCAGGCGAAGCTTCTGCTGAATTTCCTGAAGTTTATATACGGAACGGGCCGGATAGTTCTCTTTTCTGGCTTTTTGGCTGTAATGATCTTCCCATCGGTTCGATCCTTTTGAAACAGTCATGAACAGGCTTTCCGGGTTTTATTTATGCGTCCGTTTAAAACAAAATATCCATGGCCTGAGCAATGGATTGCACTGGTAAAAATTCGATATCCTCGATTTCAGAGGTCTGTTTCAGATTATTTCCGGGTATCATGCACCGGAGAAACCCCATTTTTTTTGCTTCCGCCACACGACTGTCAACCTGGCTGACACCCCGGACCTCGCCGGTCAGGCCGACTTCTCCCAAAATCAGGGTATGGTGATCGACAGGCTTGTCCAGAAAACTGGAGGCAATGGCACTGATGATGCCCATATCCACAGCCGGTTCATCGGATTTGATGCCGCCGGTGACATTCATGAAGATATCATGTCCCATCAGATGCATCCCCAGCTTTTTTTCCATAACAGCAGCCAGAAGCGCCACCCTGCCGGGATCGAGTCCCAGGATGGTTCGCCGGGGTGTTCCATAAGCCGTGCTGCATGCCAATGCCTGAAGCTCAATCAAAACCGGGCGAATGCCTTCCATCGAGGCGGTCACCACCGATCCCGCTGCATGATCCGGTCGTTCGGACAAAAAAATGGCCGAAGGATTCAGCACCTCCTGCAACCCCTTGCCCTTCATTTCAAAGACGCCGATCTCGTTGGTGGAGCCAAACCGGTTTTTGACAGCCCGCAGAATACGGAACACATGATTTCGGTCACCTTCAAAATAGAGCACGGCATCCACCATGTGTTCCAGAAGCCGGGGCCCGGCAATAGCGCCATCCTTGGTGACATGCCCCACCAGAAGCACGGGAATACCGGTTTTTTTGGCTGCCATCATCAGCCGCATGGCCGATTCCCGGACCTGGCTGACGCTGCCCGGAAGCGATGATATCTCACTGTGATAAACGGTCTGAATGGAATCAACCACCAGAACATCGGGTTTAACCGATTCGATCAGAAACAGGATTCTTTCCAGATCGATCTCGGAGATGACCAGAAGGCGGTCATTTCCAACTTCAAGCCGCTGACTTCGCATTCGAAGCTGCGCAACCGACTCTTCCCCGGATACATATAAAACCCGGCACCCGTTTACAGACAGCGCATGAAGCGCCTGAAGAACAAGGGTTGATTTGCCGATGCCCGGATCACCGCCAATCAGGACCAGAGAACCCTTGACCAGTCCGCCGCCGAGAACCCGGTCAAATTCCTGAATGCCGGTCAGGATACGGGGTTCATCAATCAGCTCGACGGCGTTGATGGGAACCGGAACGGATTTTGAATCGGATATGCCCGGCAAACGGGATTTTTCAGTCCGGGAAATCGCAATTTCCTCTGCAAAACTTTCCCATGTGCCGCATTCCGGGCATTTTCCCATCCATCGGGGGGCCTGATAGCCGCATGATTGACAGGTAAAACTGGTTTTGGATATTTTTTTCAATTTGCGGCTCATGCAGGATGTTTACGACGGGGAATCAATCCATGAATCTATCGCTTTCAAAACAAGGATCATCAAGAGCCATTACGGTCGGAAAGGTTATTGAAATTGCGATATAAAGTCAACAGGATAACCATTGTGCAAAATAATATAAAAAATTGATTCTGGATTAATCCAGACAAACTGTGATAAAAACGCATTCGTATACGACCATTTCATATCGCTTTCAAGATAAAGATTTTGGGTGCGTTATCGGTCGGGGATGGCCGAGGGTTTTTCAAGGCGTCAGCCGAGAGCAGCCGTTTGACGGTGAGGCGACCTCGAAAATGGTAAAGGGGGAAGCAGGAAGGCTGCCCAAGCGTTTGGCACTGACCACTGATTTTCACGGTAAATAAACAATTTCAGGATGTTGTGAATAATTTGAATCTACTGACAAAAAAAATATGTCTGCTTTTTTTGATACTCTGTTGTGGAACCGTTTTTGCGTTTGCGCAGGATGTCGCCTTTCTGGATTTGCAGAAGCAGCTCCAGTCAGACGGCTTTGACGCCGCCATGATCAACCGGTTGTACAGCCGTCCGGAGACCCGATTTGATGATCGGTCGGTGTCCCTGTTTTTCATGCACAGTGAGGCCAAACTCAACTACGACCAGTTTCTGACACCGGATTCCATTCAAAAAGCCAGCCGCTACATGAAAACGCATGAACAGTCACTGCTGGCGGCAGAAAACAGCATGGGTGTCGATAAAGAGGTGATCACCGCAATCATTCTGGTTGAAACCCGACTGGGAACTTATCTGGGAAGCAGTTCCATCCTGAATACGCTCTCTTCCATGGCGGCATTGAGTGATTCCGGCATCCGCCAGCAGTTATGGGACAGACTGCCTGTTGAAAAACGGATTGAGGAAACCCGATTCAGGGAAAAAGCCGCACAGAAATCAAAATGGGCGTATACCGAACTGAAAGCGCTGCTGACCTATGCCTCGCGTGAAGGTTTGGATGCATCAACGCTTCAGGGGTCCTATGCCGGTGCGATGGGGATTTCACAATTCATGCCCAGCAATATTCTGGCATATGCCAGGGATGGCAGCCAGGATGGAAAAATTGATCTGTTTGATCATGCGGATGCCATCATGAGCATTGCAAGTTATCTGAAACGGTTTGGATGGCAAAAAGGTATTGATCCCAGTGGCGCCCATGCGGTCGTATATAAGTACAATCACAGCAACTATTATGTTCAGACTGTTTTAAAAGTGGCTGAACAGTTGAAGGGATCGTGATGGATCTGCATACGGCTACTGCTGTACTGATATTTTGTGCACCGTTTTTTATCCTGACCTTTTGGGCGGTTATCAACGCCGCTCAAAAAGAATTCGATAGTCTGCCCAAAAAAGCGGCATGGATGATGGTTGCAAGCATTCCGTTTATCGGGTTCATCGTTTATTTCCTGTTTGGCCGCAAACAGGGTAAAAATGTACCTGCGCCATGATCGGGTGTCAGAATTTCATTGACTTTGACGGTTCTTTTTATTAATCAGTCAAACAACTATGGTCCTATCGTCTAGCGGTCAGGACGCTGGCCTCTCACGCCGGAAACACGGGTTCGATCCCCGTTGGGACCACCATAAATCTAATTTATTATCAAATAGTTATCAGTATTAAAAAATTAAGTAGGTCTTTTTATCCCACAATAGTCCCACATTTATCAAAATATTGGTGTGTTAATGAGTTTCTTGATCAATCTTGATCGCAACTTATTCTACGATAATCTGCAATTTAATTGACACCATTCCTAATTTTTTAAGACTCTTTAGATGTACCAATCTTCGTCACGATGCTCATGGGATTATAATCAGATTTGTTTTCATTGCAAATTAATGATTGCTAAGACCGAAATTATTTGACCGAA
>DFZE01000037.1:13873-15656 GCA_002382065.1 Desulfobacteraceae bacterium UBA4064 | reverse complement strand
GGATCCTCCCCTACCGGGAGGCACGCTCCGAGCGTCCCCGGGCGGTTATCGGCCTTACTGACCTTTCTGCAAGAAAGAACCTCAAGAAACAGCTTGACAGGAATGTGCTCTCCTTTTCCGTCCCCTGGCGGATGTTTGATGAGATGGAAGACAACGTTGAGGGGAGCTTTTTGCAGAAAGAGACTTGGAGGGCCCTCCAGGCTCCTTAATGGCCCTCAAGGGATCATTGAATTCCTCGGCTCGATGAAAAGGTGAAATATTCCGAATCCGACCTCGAGTCGGCCATCATCGACAAGCTCGAACATTTTCTGCTGGAGCTGGGCAAGGGGTTTCTTTTCGAAGCCCGCCAGAAGCGCTTCACCTTCGACGAAGAGCATTTCTTTGTCGACCTGGTTTTTTTTTATAACCGGCTCTTACGCTGCTATGTCCTGATCGACCTCAAAATCGGCAAACTCAATCACGGCGACCTCGGCCAGATGCAGATGTATGTCAACTACTTCGACCGCTTTGTGAAGTTGGAGGGGGAAGGGGCGACCGTGGGCATCTTCCTCTGCAAGAAGAAGCATGATGCGCTGGTGGAAATCACCCTGCCGAGGGACGCCAATATTCACGCGAAAGAGTACCAGCTTTATCTGCCGGACAAGGAATTGCTGCGCCGGAAGCTGGCGGAGTGGGGTGAGGAGGTGGGGGAATGATGGCCATCTCACACGAAGACACGAAGGCACGAAGAATTGAAGAAGTCGAAAAACGGCTGAAATTTATCGCGCCGCTTCGAAACGAGCGAGCGGATGCGACGTCCGACCATGCCGAATACTTGGGACTGGGAAATATTCAATCTTGGACAGGAAAGCTCTTACCCAGTGCAGCAACTGATATTTCAGAAGGCGATGATTCGGCAAGCGGAACGGCGAATGTTTTCTATCCTGGCGATGTTCTCTTCGGTAAGTTGCGCCCATATTTAGCGAAAGCCTTGCACGCCGACAAAGAAGGTGTATGCAGCACCGAACTGCTGGTTTTAATACCACAGCCCGATATCCATTCGCGATTTCTGCTTTATTCGATGCTCTCACCAGATTTTGTCGGGCAAGTTGATGCCTCCACTTTTGGCGCAAAAATGCCTCGCGCAAACTGGGAGTTCATTGGTTCAATGAGACTCCCAATCCCGGCCTACGAAACCCAACGCCTGATCGCTGACTATCTCGACCTGGAAACCACGCGCATCGATGCGCTGGTGGCGGAAAAGGAAAAGATGCTGGCCCTGCTGGAAGAAAAGCGCGTCGCCCTCATCAGCCGCGCCGTCACCCGCGGCCTCGATCCCACCGCCCTCCTCAAACCCTCCGGCCTCGACTGGCTGGGGGATATCCCGACGCATTGGGATGTTTTTCCGCTTCGTTGGTTTATGCGAATTGGCAGCGGTGAGTTTCTTTCTAACGAATCGATTTCCAAAGATGAAACGGAAGAACTGTTGACACCCGTTGTTGGCGGAAATGGTGTGCTCGGCTACACAAGCCAAGCAAATACCGAGAACGCTCTTGTGATTGGCCGCGTCGGAGCCCAGTGTGGCAATGTTCATTTTGTAGATGGGCCTTTGTGGGTCACGGATAACGCACTTCTCGTAAAGATTACCTCCCGTTTCGAGCCAAGATATTTACGTGAGGTTTTGCATTTGATGGAGCTGAACACTCTTGCCAATCAAAGCGCCCAGCCTCTAATAACTGGTGAAATGGTGAAAAACCAAAAAGTTCCAGCTCCGTCCATGTCCAGACCTCGTTAAAAGAGGGCT
>DFZE01000037.1:0-13866 GCA_002382065.1 Desulfobacteraceae bacterium UBA4064 | reverse complement strand
TCGAAATGTCCAAATCTGCGTCAAGCTGACTCAACAAACTGAAATATTAATGAATTTCGAGGCTTTGCCCTGGCGGATGACCTGGCCCCATTGGTCTTCCTGAATGGCGCCGACAGCAAGGCGGCCCAGATGTTTACCCTGGCCCATGAACTGGCCCATATCTGGCTGGGGGAAAGCGGAATATCCGACCCGGAGGCAGGAAATATCCCGGAGCATGAGATAGAAAAATGGTGCAACCAAGTGGCCGCTGAACTGTTGGTGCCGCTAGATGAACTGCGCCAAGTGTATGAACCTGACTCGTCAGTGGCCGTGGAAATTCAGCGACTGGCCCGCCTGTCCAAGGTGAGTACGCTGGTGGCCTTGCGCCGTCTGTTCGATGCGGGGTTCATTGATCAGGCAACCCTGTGGCAGAGCTACCGGCAAGAGATGGAGAGAATCCGGGGGCTGGATCGTGGGGGCAGCGGCGGCGGTAACTTTTATCGCACCCTGGGTGCGCGTACCGGCAAGCTTTTCGCCCGAGCGATTCTCTCCGGCGCCTTGGAGGGACAGACCCTGTTTCAGGATGCTTTCCGTATGCTCGGAGTGCGCAAGACATCCACCTTCTATGAAGCAGCACGTGAGCTGGGGGTGATGCTATGACCTACCTCCTCGATGCGAATGTGTTCATCCAGGCCAGGAATCTCCATTACGGTCTGGATTTCTGCCCTGCTTTCTGGGAATGGATAGTAGAGAATAATCATGCCGAAAAGGTATTCAGCATCGATAAAGTTGCCGATGAGATCAACGCAGGTGCGGACGAGCTTACCGAGTGGATGCGGAATAACGGCAACGGCCTTTTTTAAAAAACCGATACTGCAACCGCCGCCCAATTCGGCAAGGTAAGTATCTGGGCCACGAGCCAGAACTGCGAACATGCGGCAATTAACACTTTTTTGCAGGTTGCCGACTTTTACCTTTATCTGCCGACAAGAAAATACGCGGTGATCATCGACGAGGCGCACAGCTCTCAGTCGGGGGAGACGGCCACTGAACTCAAAGGCGTGCTGGGTGGTGCCGAGCTGATCCGCAAGGCCCGCGAAGCGGCCCAGGAGGAAGGCGAAGTGGAACTGGAGCGCCTGTTTCGCGCCATGGCCAAGCGCGGCCGCCAGCCCAACATGAGTTTTTTCGCCTTCACCGCCACGCCCAAACACAAGACCCTGGCGATCTTCGGTCGCAATGGCAAGCCCTTCCACCGCTACACCATGCGGCAGGCCATCAAGGAAGGCTTCATCGAGGATGTGCTGAAGAGCTACGTCAGCTACAAGACCTACTACAAGCTGATCAAAAAAGCCGAGGACGACCCCAACGTCGAGCGCAAGAAGGCGGCCCGGGCACTGGCGCGTTTCATGCGCCTGCATCCGCACAACATCGGCCAGAAAACCGAGGTGATGGTCGAGCACTTCCAGCAGCATACCCGCCACAAAATCGGCGGCCACGCCAAGGCGATGGTGGTCACCGGCTCGCGGCTGGAGGCGGTGCGCTACAAGCAGGAGTTCGACCGCTACATCAGCGAAAAGGGCTATCCCATCAAGAGCCTGGTGGCCTTCTCCGGCGCGGTGGAAGACGACCATGTGCCCGACAAAACCAACACCGAAGTCGAGATGAATCACGGCTTGAAGGAAAAGGAGCTGCCCGAGACCTTTGCCAAGCCCGATTATCGGGTGCTGCTGGTGGCGGAGAAATACCAGACAGGTTTTGACCAGCCATTGTTGCACACCATGTATGTGGACAAGCGCCTGGCCGGAATTCAGGCGGTGCAGACCCTCTCGCGTCTGAACCGCACCCATCCGCTGAAGGACGACACCTTCGTACTCGATTTCGTCAACGACCCGGACGAGATTCAGGAAGCGTTCCGCCAGTATTACGACGGATCGGTGATGGGCGAGGAAGTCGATCCGAATCGGCTGTATGAGGTGAAAGCCGAACTGGACGGGTCGGGCATCTACCTGCAAGACGAGGTGGACGCGTTCTCGCGCATCTTCTTTGCACCCAAGCGCCGCCAAAGCCCGGCTGACCACAAGAACATGAACGTGCTGCTTGATCAGGCGGTGGCCCGATTTGCCCAGCTTCAAAATGATGAAGAGGAAGAAGCCGAGTTGTGGCGCGGCAAAACACAGGCGTTTCGAAACCTCTACGGTTTTTTGAGTCAGGTCATTCCCTATCAGGACAGCGATCTGGAAAAGTTATTTACCTATTTGCGACACCTGGCCTTGAAACTGCCCAAGCGCAAGACCGGGCCGGGATACCAGTTCGATGAAGAGGTGGAGCTTGACTACTACCGGCTGCAGAAAATCAGCGAAGGCTCTATCAATCTGGCCGAGGGGTATGCCAGGCCGCTCGACGGGCCGCGTGAGGTTGGTACTGGCGAGGTTGTTCGTGAGGAATACGTAACGCTCTCCCGCCTCATAGACATCATCAACGAGCGTTTCGGCGCGGAGTTGAGCGAAGCGGATCAAATTTTCTTTGATCAGATCGCCGAGGCGGCAAGCCAGAACGAATCCTTGCGCAAAGCAGCCGAAGTGAACTCCCTCGACAAGTTTCAGTTGGTCTTCCGCCAGGTGCTGGAATCGCTGTTCATCGAACGTATGGAACTCAAGGAGGAGCTGTTTACCGACTACATGAGCAAGCCGGAACTACAGGATGTAGTTTCCAAATGGCTGGGTAGCCAGGTTTATGACCGACTAAGTGACTCGAAAGACAGCATTGTCTATCCGAAGACGTGATGCGAAAGGGAGACAAAATGACATATCAGCCCCCCTACACCATCACTCCGGCTATCCTGAACCGGGTCGCGNNCTCAACCGTATCCGCACCATCCACGGCTCGCTGGCCATTGAGGGCAACACCCTGAGCGAGGCGCAGATCACCGCGATTCTGGAGGGTAAGCGCGTTATCGCCCCGACGCGCGATGTGCAAGAAGTAAAAAACGCATTGGCCGCTTATGACCGGTTCGACACATGGAAGCCCGAGACGGAAAAGGACCTGCTGGAGGTGCATCGGATTCTCATGTCTGGCTTGATCGACGAGGCAGGCAGCTACCGGCATGGCGGCGTGGGGGTGATCGCGGGACAGCAGGTGATTCACATGGCCCCGCCCGCCGACCGGGCGCCGCATCTGATGGCCGACCTGTTCGCCTGGTTTGCCGCCACCGACGCCCATCCGCTCATCGCCAGCCCGGTCTTTCACTACGAATTCGAATTTATCCACCCATTCGCCGATGGCAACGGCCGCATGGGGCGACTGTGGCAGAGCCTGATTCTGGCCCGCTGGAATCCTCTGTTCGCCGACATCCCGGTGGAAAGCCTGATCTTCGAACACCAGGCCGAGTACTACCAGGCTATTCAGGAGAGCGCCCAGCAGACGGATTCCGCGCCATTCATCGTCTTCATGCTGCGGATGATTCTGGATGCCGTGACCGCCTCGACCCCGGAAGTTACTACGGAAGTCACCCCGGAAGTCCGACTGCTCTCGGTCTTGACCTACGAGATGACCCGGCAACAGCTCAAGGAGCCGCTCGGGCTGAAAGACGATGAGCATTTCCGCAAGGCCTATCTGCTCCCAGCTATGGAGGCCGGGTTGGTTGAAATGACCATCCCCGACAAGCCGCGCAGCAGCAAACAGAAATATCGACTGACCGACAAGGGCCGTCAGGTGATGTCCCAGCACGGCGGTGGATAACTTGCGACAAACTCGCGACATGGCTTGTGACAATCCGGCCTTTGACCTGAATGGCCCTGCCAATGATTTGGACGTTCCGGCCCAGTACAGCCAGACCGACATAACGTTTTACTCTCCACTGGATGAAACTGCGATTTGGTTACAGCCGATATGTCTATCCGATCCCAGTGGAGAGGGATGTGATGATAGGATTAAAAAGCGCAATTTGATCCAGTTTGAAGTATTGAATCCGGCAAGACCATGATCCGGGCACATGTCCAGGCCATGAATCTCCAGGGCATTGATTGATGATTCCACCGCGGAATGCTTCCACCTCAACGCTACAAACTCGGGGGGCTTTTTCAGTGGCGGCGGTTTCTGCAGAGAGTTTCCATTTCGGTGTAACACGACACGGTCCAGCATCGAAGCCAATTTGGTCTGGTTATCTTTGCTGTGAAACCCTTTGTCAAAACTGCAGGTTGAAAGACAAGCTTGAAGCATCTGGGCGTAACCGGGGAGCGGCCAGGGCGCGGCATCTATGCCTCCGGAGCGGCACTCAAGGCCTATCCGTTCTGGCTATACTCAATGCCAGGAAAACCGGATCACATCCTGTTGTCCCAAATGCCAATCCCGTATTCACCCAAAGAATGAGCTGCTTCAGCGGCTTTTAAGGAGGTCTGATTCGATATGACACTGGCCTTTGTCTCAGTCTTTTTTGGTTTGGCGCTCCTGGTTTGGAGCGCCGACCGTTTTGTCGAGGGTTCAGCCGCCACTGCCCGCCATTTCGGCATGCCGGCGCTTTTGATCGGCATGGTGATCGTCGGTTTCGGCACCTCCGCGCCGGAGATGGTGGTTTCGGCGCTGGCCGCCTCGCAGGGCAACCCGGGGATTGCACTGGGTAACGCCTATGGCTCCAACATTACCAACATCGCCCTGATCCTGGGGGTGACGGCCTTGATCAGCCCCATAGCGGTCCATTCGCAGGTATTGCGCAAGGAACTGCCAATCCTCACGGCTGTGACCGCCCTGGCGGCATGGCAACTTCGGGACGGGGAGATTACCCGAACCGATGCCGTGGTATTGCTCTGTGTATTCGGCGGGCTGATGGTCTGGACCATCTGGCAGGGTATGCAGGAGAAAGCGGATGCGCTGGGAAGTGAAATGAAACAGGAGCTGGAAGCCCACGCCATGCCAGTCCGCCGTGCCGTCTTCTGGCTGGTGGTCGGGCTGGTGCTGTTGATTGTCAGCTCTCGCATCCTGGTCTGGGGCGCGGTGGAAATTGCCCATGAATTTGGTGTCAGCGACCTGATCATCGGCCTGACCATCATCGCGGTCGGCACCTCGCTGCCGGAACTGGCCTCGTCGGTTATCGCCACCCGTAAGGGGGAGCATGATATCGCCCTGGGCAACGTGCTGGGCTCCAACCTGTTCAACACCCTGGCGGTGGTGGGTATCGCCGGTACGATTCATCCTCTGGCAGTGGGACCGGAGGTCTTCAACCGTGACATACTGGTCATGGCCGCGCTGACCCTGTCATTGTTCATCATCGGTTATCGGTTCCGGGGGGCGGGCGGCCGTATCAACCGCATCGAGGGCGCGGTTCTGCTGGCCTGTTACGCAGGCTATACGGCCTACCTGATCCGTACGGTTCTCGTCCCGCAGGCATAGTCCAATTCGATTCCGGTTTTGGGAACTGAACCGGAGTCTGAAAATTCGGATGCGAAGTTGTTTCGGTGAAACACTCGGTTTCCGGTTTTCGTGAAAATCCGTCACCCTCGTCGCAGGGTCGAACGCTCGTCTGGGGAAATTGAAATGGCCAATCAGAAAATCCGCTTGATTTTTCCTTTCTGCCCCTTTATTTTAGGATGCATGGTTAAAATAAAATAAAGACGAATCTTATTTCAGGCCCGCGTCGCTTCCGCCGCGTCCGCCCATCGACTGGACACCGGAGCTGCGCAGCAAGTTCGACCAGGCGCTGCTGGCGCTCGGGCGGCTGGACAGCGTCCCGACACTGCTACCGGACACTTCACTGTTTCTCTACATGTACGTCCGCAAGGAAGCGGTGCTCTCCTCCATGATTGAGGGGACCCAGTCGTCCTTGTCGGACCTGCTCCTGTTCGAGCTGGATCAGGAACCCGGAGTCCCTCTGAATGACGTGCGGGAGGTCAGCAACTATGTCGCTGCCCTCAATCATGGCCTGCGCTTAATGGAAAATGGCCTGCCGCTGTCGCTTCGTCTGTTTCGCGAGATCCACGGCGTGCTATTGACCCAGGGCCGGGGCAGCAATCAGACCCCGGGGGAGTTCCGACGCAGCCAGAACTGGATCGGCGGCACCCGGCCGGGCAACGCAGCCTTTGTCCCGCCTCCGGCCGAAGAGGTGCTGGCGTGCATGAGCAAGCTGGAGTTCTTTCTGCACGACCAGCCGGAACCAACCCCGGTGCTGCTCAAAGCGGCGCTCGCCCATGTGCAGTTCGAGACGATCCACCCATTTCTGGATGGCAACGGTCGTCTGGGGCGTCTGTTGATCACGCTGCTCCTGTGCGCGCAAAAGGTGCTGCGGGAGCCGATGCTCTACCTCAGTCTCTATTTCAAAACGCACCGTCAGTATTATTACGAGCTGCTTGACAACGTTCGTCTGACCGGCGACTGGGAAGCCTGGCTCGATTTCTTCGCCGAGGCGGTGATCGTCTCCGCCACCCAGTCGGTGGAAACCGCCCTGCATCTTCTCGACCTGTTAAATCAGGACCGTGACAAGATCAGCGGCCTCGGTCGGGCGGCGGCATCCACCCTGCACACCGGGCGCTGATGGAGCATCCCATCGCCACCTCGGGCTCGCTGGTGGAAAAGACCGGCATCACCCCGGCCACGGTCAACAAGGCGATCGGCAATCTGGAGCAGCTCGGCATCGTCAAGGAGCTGACCGCCCAGAAGCGCAACCGCCTGTTCAGCTACGCGGGCTATATTGAGATCATGAGTCGCGGCGCGGAACTGCCGGGCAGGTAGGTCAATTCAATTCCGGCTTTGGCAATTGAATCAGATTCGATGAGAGATTTTTTTGGATAACTGTAAGGTGAACCCCGTTGTCACGACAAAAACAGATAATCCATCAACCCCGATGCGCGGTCAATGGGCGTTGAAATGGCCTGGCCAATGACCTGCCGGGAGCCCATAATAACGACTTTTTTTTTCGCGCGGGTGATGGCGGTATAGAGCAGCTCGCGGGTGACAACCGGAGACCGGGTGTCGGGAAGCAACAACAGAACCTGATCAAATTCCGAGCCCTGACTCTTGTGAACCGTCATTGCAAAAACCGGTTGGTTCATGGGGAGCCGGGAGGCCGGTATTGATCGGATGGCGCCATCCGTACCCTGAAAACCCACCGCCATACTGTCTCCTCCCCTGCCGTCAATTTTCATTGCAATACCGATATCGCCATTGAACAGGTTTAACAGATAGTCGTTTTTCAGAATCATTACCGGTCTGCCAACATACCATTCCCGGTTTATATCCATTCCCAGCAACCGTTTTACCCGTCGTTCGATTCTGACATTCAGTGTTTCCGCCCCGAATTCTCCCTGTCTATGGGCACACAACAGCCGGAACCGGTTGCATTGGTCAAACCGGCGGATTTCATCCGGCTCCTGAATACCGGGAAGAAAGTGGGTTGACGTCATGTCCGCGACCATCGCATCAATTCCAATGCCTTTTTCCAGGTCCACCCATTCCACATCCGGAAAAGCCGGATCATCCAGAATGGACATCGCGCTCTTCACGTCACCGGCATTGATGGCCCGGGAAAGCCTGCCGATACCGCTCTGGTTGTCAAACCGGAAGCTGTGGGTCAGGTGGATCATGTGTCGTCTCATCGGTTCGCTTTTTTCTGCTGCGCCGCAGATATCGCTCAGAATGGCACCGGTTTCAACAGAAGCGAGCTGATTCTGGTCTCCGAGAAATATGACGCGGGAATGCGGGGGGATTGCCTCGACCAGGTGTGTCATCAGGGCCAGATCAATCATGGATGCCTCGTCAACCACCACCACATCGGCATCGAGGGGATTTTTGATGTCATGCCGGAATCGGCCGGGGTTTTCCGGATCCGGTTTCAATGCCCGATGAATGGTTGTGGCCTCATCGGGGATTACCTGAACGACATTTTCCGAACAGGTCAGTCCGGTTCGGTCATTCAGGCTTTGTTTCAACCGGGCAGCGGCTTTGCCGGTGGGGGCCATCATTTGAATGCGGGGCAGGGGCATGTCCAGGGCATATGCCTGCTCGATCAGAATTGCCAGAATTCGAAGCACTGTGCTGGTTTTGCCGGTGCCCGGCCCGCCGGATATAACGGAAAAGTGATTGCGTACCCCCATTTGGACAGCCTGACGCTGGCCTTCTGTTGCCAATGGATTCTGACCGGAAAAGAGTCGCGCCATGCCATCCAAAAACGCACTGGAATGGATTGCCATCTCCGGAAACGACATTCGCAAACAAATCTGCCGGGCCAGACGAACCTGATACAGCCAGTACCGGGCAAGATACAACCGATCGGTGCCGTCCATGATCAAGGGGGTCAATGCCTGGAGAGAATCGGGGGCCGGTCTGGTGATCAGCGGGGAGTGTTCCAGGATATTCAGCCATTCAGAGGCATCGGGCCAAGTCAAATTACCAAAAGACTGGCCTTCGGCGGATTGAATTGGCTGTCCGCCAATCTGATGAATATCGATGCAGACATGTCCCAGTGTCGTAAAATGGCAGGCCGCGGCAGCGGCCAGAAGCGCGAGTGGATGATCGGTTCGCCCCAGTCTTCCCATTGTTTGGGCAAAATGGAAATCCAGGGCAGACAGATAGCCCTGTTGATATAGGAGTTCGACAGAAGGCGGCATTGTACGTTATCAGGCAATTGGGCAGATCATTGGTTAACACGCGTGATCAGGCTGATGGCCCTCATGACTGGAGGTTGATGGCTGAAGATGTTCCTCGATCCACACTGCCATATCGTGCAACACGGTCTGACGTTCGGGTTCATTGTAAACCTCATGATAAAGGCCGTCATAGATTCTGATTTTCCTGTCCACGGATCCAACCCGATCGTGCAGCATCTGTGCACCGGAAGGGCTGACGATGCCATCCGCACCTCCCTGAAGAATCAGGATCGGAAGTGAAATGCGAAACGCTTCCCGGCTGACCCGCTGCATGGCCCCAAGCATTTCCGCTGCCAGCCGTGCCGTGGTTTTTCCTTTATAAACCAGCGGATCATCGATATACGCCTGAACGACCTCCGGATCACGGCTGACAGATTGCGGATTTGTTCCGATCAGCCCGAATCCGGGCATCAGCACAGACAGAATTTTTCCAATGACAATCACGGGCGTGGATATATTATCCGGAACCTTTACGCTGGGTCCGGAAAGAACCGCCCCATTTAACCCGCCCGGATGGTCAATCAGAAAAATTGCCCCGATCAGTCCCCCCATGCTGTGCCCGATCAGAAAAAGTGGTTTATCCCGATGCCACATCCGAATCATGTCGGCATATGTTTTCAGGGGCTGGATAAAGTCGTCAAACCGGTCCAGATATTTGCGTTTGCCGCCGGATTTTCCATGTCCGATGTGATCCAGGCCATAAACCGCATAGCCCATGGGCACAAATTTGTTGACCACATTGGCATATCTGCCGCTGTGTTCTCCCAGACCATGAACCAGAAGCAATACGCCTTTGGGTTCATCTTCCGGAAGCCAGTACTGGTAATGTATGCGGGTGCTCCGCACACTCTGAAAAAATCCATCCTGATGAGTCATGTTTGCAAATTGCCTGAAGGGATCATTTAGCGCGCTGTACTTTTCAATAGACTTGAGATAAGCCATCCACACCAACATTTTCAAGTTTTTCCAGTTTGTCTATCAGAAAATCCATATCCCGTTTGTTGGTTATGATACTGCCATGCTGCGGTGCGATTATGTCGGGCGCCAGTTCCTTAATGATGCCCATTGCATGTTTCAATGCTTTGCAGCAGGGCATTATTTGTTTATGAAAACTGATCATGGAGCGGATCAGACAGTATTCTTTGCCCAGTTTGCAGGTGCTGGTATCATCACAGACAATGCAGTCATCCGCCAAGTTCAAAAATAAATCCCATTTTGGGGCGATGCTCCCGAAAAGATCACTTGTAAACAGTGTTTTTGTCTTCAAGTCATAGGTGATATAGCTTCCGGAGGAATGCGCATACGGTGTCGGATGAAAAGAGAGTATGCGGCCATTCAGGTTGTACCGGTATGCATGTTTATCAATTGAGTCAACCAGGTGGCTTCTGTCCTGGTGCAAATAATATTTCAGAAATTCTTTGTCTATGGTATTGGAAAATATTCGCAATTGACTATTTTTACAGATATCGACCATGTTTGACATGGATCCGCACAGATCCGGGTCGGCATGCTGATAAATCAATACGGCTATCTGGGTTGGATCGATTTCTGCTTGCAATATCTTCATCATGACGGTTGCAAAATCGGACCGGCTGCCACCATCAATCAGGACAGCCATATCTCCCGCAACAACCAGATAGGGATTGCAGTGGAGATAGGAACGGGCATCATAAGAACCCACCCAGTAAATGCCATCTGCGACAGAGATGGGCCGGTTATAAAAGTCATTTGGATTCATCAGACCTCTTTGGGTTTGACAAGAAAATAGGCTTTCATGCTTTCCTTGTTTTTTAAAGCAATCATTCCCCGTTCTTCAAACTCAAAATAATCCCTGGTTTGTAGATACGTCTGTTCGGATACGTTGATTTTGCCTTTTTGACCCGATGATTCAAACCGGGAAGCGATGTTCACGTCGTCACCAAAAACATCAAACTGCATCCGTTCCTGTCCGACAACACCGGCAATAATTCGTCCGGTATGCACACCGATGCGCATTTGAAATTTCGGGTCATTTTCCTTCTGGAATGATTCAATAAATTCCAGAAAGGCCATGGATGCCTTCAGCGCCATAATCGGATGATTTTTACAGACAACGGGCGCGCCGAAGATTGCCATATAGGCATCACCGATTATTTTTATCTTTGTTCCGTTGCAAATCGATAAGATTTTGAAAAAGTAACTCTTTGTTATTACAATAAATCTCCGAAAGAGAATTTATTGCCATGGGCACCTCAAGTTTATCTAACTGAAAACATGCTGAAACATGAAACCTGATGATCGTTTTGGAACTTGTTTGAAATCAGGATTGCGGATTTTTTTCGCCGAAACTACGAAGATATCCGCATGGCAATACAGCGAATTTCAACAACCCCCGCTTTGGGCAGCCCACTGACTTCCATCGCAACCCGGGCCGGTCGGTGGCTGGTAAAAAACGTTTCATACACCGCATTGACCGCCTGGAATTCGCCAATATCTGTCAGATATACATCCACAGAGACAACATGATTCAAATCCGAACCTGCGGCAACCAGTACATGTTGAAGATTGGTCAATGCCTGTCTGGCCTGTTCGGTTGCTGTCGGGCCGACCAGATTACCGGTTTTGGGATCCATCCCCAACTGTCCGCTGAGAAAAACCATCTGGCCTGCCACAATGGCCTGGGAATATGGACCGATTGCCTGTGGCGCGTTTTCGGTAAAAACAGGCTGTATTGTCATTGCGCTGCAATGCTCCTTTTTTTATAATAAATTATTGGTAATGGTGAATGTCGGCCAAAACAAGACAATAAACTTGAGGCTTGGGGGACGGATGCATACCGTATCTGACGGATTTTCAATTATCATGACACTTCAATAACATCAAACACAAAAAGGAGGTTTTTATGACAATTGACCGGATTGTACTGGCTGTTGCCGGCAGTTTTATTCTGTTGAGCCTGATTCTTTATCTGGCCCACAGTCATTATTGGTTGTGGTTTACGGCAGTTGTGGGCGCCAATCTGGTTCAGGCAGCATTCACCGGATTCTGTCCAATGGCAAAGATTTTGAAAGCGGTGGGTGTCAAACCAGGAGAAGCGTTTAAATAGCGCCGGAATATATAGACTTTCAGAAAATTAATTTCGCAAGGCAGCAGGGAGGGAATAGGCCTTTTTTCGGCCATTCCCGACCGATAACGCAGCGAAATTATTTTTCTGAAAGTCTATAGCGTGCTTTTTGCCTGAAAGCAGGAAGGAATCCCCCCTTTTCAAAACGGAGATTGAGGGGGGGATTTACGAGATATTTTCACGGTAAACGATCATGAATCATTTCAGATGGATTCACCCCAATCTATGGAAATGACATATACATTTTTATTCTGAATTCTGTCTTCTGACTTCTGTTTTTCTATTTTCACGCCAACTATTTGAAAACCGGTATTTCCGTTCCGACACGGTGCATCCGGAATTCAAATGGGTGAATGGCTTGTGGGACGATTGAAACGCGGACCATCGTTTTTTCGTCGGCTGACCGGCGCCCATGATTTTTTCTTTTCGTGTGCGCCAAAAGCGAATTCGCGTTTTCGATATCGTTTTTCCGGTTGACCCGCCGATGACCTCTTTTGGTGCTGACGGGGTTCAGACAGACTGGAAATCGGTTCAATCATCCGATATTTTTCGGTATCGCGGGTCAGTTTCAATGCAGCGGCGGCAATGTCCAGAATATCACGCCCGCCCATGACCAGCTCATCCACCAGTTTTTTCTCTTTCCCAAGGTTCTCCTGGGACAATGCATTCAATATTTTTTTCAGAAATCGGGTTTCCCGTTGAACCATTATATCCGCAGCCGTGGGAAGTGTGCTGGCATTGATTTTTTGCCTGGTGTAGTCTTCAACGCGGGCAAGCTGTCTGCGATCAGAAGGGGTCAGAATGGAAATGGCGATGCCTTTTTTCCCGGCTCTGCCGGTTCGCCCGATGCGATGCACATAGACTTCGGGATCTTTGGGCAGCCCCAAATTGAATATATGCGAAATATCGTCGATATCCAGTCCCCTGGCCGCGACATCCGTGGCTGCCAGAACCTGAATCTGATTGCGGCGAAACCGGTTCAGGGTCCGTTCACGGGCATCCTGGCTCATGTCCCCGTTCAGGGCTTCGGTCAAAAAGCCCCTTTCCGCCAATGAATTGGCCAGTTCAGAGGTCTCCAGTCGGGTACGGGCAAAAATAATGGCGCTGGTAACGGCTTCACTATCCAGCAAACGGGACACGGCCGCCAGCCTGTCGGATTCATTGACCAGATAATACCGCTGTTCAACGGCCACTGCCGCAATCTGGGCGCGATCAATGGTAAACGACTGGGGTTTGCGCATGTACCGGTCTGCAACCATCCGGATCCGATGGGGAAGTGTTGCTGAAAACAGGGCTGTCTGGCGAACCGACGGGGTTATGGCCAATATGGATTCAATATCTTCAATAAACCCCATGCTCAGCATTTCATCTGCCTCATCCAGAACGACAGAGGATACGCTGGTCAAATCCAGGGCTTTTTGGCGAATCAGATCCAAAAGTCTTCCGGGTGTTCCCACAACAATGTCCACACCTTTTTTCAGTCGGCTGGTCTGGCGGATATAGGATTGCCCCCCATAAACAGCCAATACCTGCACATTCAAAAAACGACCATACTGACTCATGGCCTCGGCCACCTGAACCGCCAGCTCACGGGTTGGTGCAACAACCAGACTTTGGACACATCCCTTGCCGGCAGAAAGATTGTGCAGAATGGGCAATGCAAAAGCGGCCGTTTTGCCGGTACCGGTTTGGGCCTGACCAATGACATCCTGTCCTGTCATCATGGCCGGAATAACGGCGGACTGAATCGCGGTGGGTTCTGTGTAACCGACGTCGGTAATCATCTGCATCAGCTTGGGATGCAGGTTAAACTGGGTAAACGTGTTTTGCGTCATTATGCTCCTGCTTGTATGAACAACAAAAAACCCGACCGCTTCCGGTCGGGTAACTATAGCTTTTCAGATAATGATTTTGGGAAGACAGCAGGGGAAGGGACAGATTGGTCATCTTCGACCGAAAACGCACCCAAAAACATTATCTGAAAAGCTATAAAAAGAAAAAATATTGTTTTTAACCATTAAACGGTCTATCTATACCACACTTTCATTTATAAAAAAACAGAAGAATTTTGCCGTTTGTCATGCCCCGACCGGTAACGCATCCGAAATCTTTACATTGAAGCGATATATCTTACATTTCGCACTTTGCATA
>DFZE01000212.1 GCA_002382065.1 Desulfobacteraceae bacterium UBA4064 | reverse complement strand
GGAGCTTGATGGTATATGTCTATTTTTAGCTGCATTTTTACGGTAAACGATCATGAATCATTCCGGATGGATTCACCCCCATCTATGAAAATGACATATACCTTTTTATTCTGGCTACTGACTTCTGTTTTTCCATTTTCACCGTAAAACGGTTGACAACATGACCGGATATCAATTTCTTGAATTTTATTTGAGTATATGCGATAGATGAGCCTCGCAAAAACAGACGTTCGGTCAATCATTTTTTATGATGTCAGCGGTCAGGATACCGGATTGCAAATCATCTTCCCCTGCTACCCTGGCCCCGGAAAATAAATCTGAAAATCGGTCGCGATATCCAAACCGGCAGACTGAATTCGGATGACAATTTTATCACAAAGGAATTGTTTAATCGATGGATGAAAAATACGACCCCAAAGCCATAGAAGCCAGATGGCAGGCAACCTGGGAATCGGCCAACCTGTTCACGGTCAAGGAAGACCCGGACAGAAAAAAATACTACCTTCTGGAGATGTTTCCCTATCCATCCGGAAAAATTCACATGGGCCATGTCCGAAATTACACCATCGGGGATGTGGTTGCCAGATATAAAAATATGAAAGGTCATAATGTTCTGCATCCCATGGGGTGGGATGCGTTTGGCATGCCGGCAGAAAATGCGGCCATTGCCAACAAAACCCATCCGGCCCGCTGGACCTATGATAACATCGAAGCCATGAAACGGCAGTTGAAACAGATGGGATTCTCCTATGACTGGGATCGGGAGATTGCCACGTGCAAACCGGAATACTATCGATGGGAACAGTGGCTTTTTCTCAAGATGTATGAAAGGGGCATGGCGTACCGGAAAGAATCCTATGTCAACTGGTGTGAAACCTGTCAGACGGTTCTGGCCAATGAACAGGTCGAGGCCGGAATGTGCTGGCGATGCGGCAAACCGGTTCAGCAAAAAAAACTGTGGCAGTGGTTTTTTCGCATCACGGATTATGCAGAAGATCTGCTCATTCACTGTGATCAGTTGCCGGGATGGCCGGAAAAAGTCGTCGCCATGCAGAAAAACTGGATTGGCCAGAGCATGGGCGCTGAAATTCAGTTTCCGATTGAAAATTCATCCGAATCGATCACGGTATTCACCACCAGACAGGATACTGTTTTTGGCGCCACATTCATGTGTCTGGCTCCGGAACATCCATTGGTTCAAAAACTGTCGAGAGACATGCCCCAGGAGGCTGAAGTGGATGCGTTTGTCACCCGGATATCCATGCAGGACCGCTCTGCCAGAGGACTGGAACACTACGAAAAGGAAGGTGTTTTCACCGGTGCATATTGTATCAACCCCCTGAGCGGCAGACGCATGCCGGTTTATACGGCCAATTTTGCACTGATGGGCTACGGAACCGGTGCTGTCATGTCGGTCCCGGCCCATGACCAGCGGGATTTTGATTTTGCACGTAAATACGGCCTGGATATCATCGTGGTGGTACAACCCGAAAATTCCGAACTGAACCCCTCGGAGATGACCGTGGCGTATCCAGGGGATGGATGCATGATCAATTCCGGCAAATTCGATGGTCTAAAAAGCGCCGACGCTCTGGCAGCCATTGCGGATTATCTGGAACAGCACCGGATCGGCAGGCGAACCATCAGTTATCGGCTTCGGGACTGGGGAATTTCCAGACAGCGCTACTGGGGCGCACCAATTCCCATGATTCACTGTCCGACCTGCGGTATTGTTCCGGTTCCGGAATCCGATCTCCCAATCCGGCTTCCCGAAGATGTCAACCTTCTGGAAGGGGGCCAGTCTCCCCTGCCGGTTCTTGATTATTTTGCCCATACCACCTGCCCCGTATGCAAAAACACCAACGCCCGCCGGGAAACCGATACCATGGACACCTTTGTGGAATCATCCTGGTATTTTGAACGGTATTGCAGCCCGAAATGGGATAAAGGCATGTTTGATCCGGCAGCGGTCGATTACTGGATGCCGGTTGACCAGTATATCGGGGGAGTGGAACATGCCATCCTGCATCTCCTGTATTCACGATATTATACACGGGTATTACATGATCTGGGTCTGGTTCATTTCAAGGAACCTTTCACCCGGCTTCTGACTCAGGGTATGGTCTGCAAGGAGAGCATTCAGTGTCCGGAGCATGGCTTTCTGTTTCCGGAAGAGGCCAGTGAGGGATCGCCCCGTCAGTGCCTGAAATGCGGGCAGGAAATCATTGTCGGCCGTGTGGAAAAAATGAGCAAATCCAAAAAGAATGTCGTCGATCCCAACATTCTGCTCGAACGGTATGGCGCGGATACAACCCGGCTTTTCTGTCTGTTTGCCTCGCCTCCGGAAAAAAGTCTGGAATGGAGCGAACAGGGGGTGGATGGCGCGTTCCGGTTTTTGAGCCGTATCTGGCGACTGTGCTGGATTTGGCATCCCCATATTTCAGATGCATCTCCCTGGAACGGGAATCTGGACGATCTGGAAGGCGATTTGCGCCAGTTGGTCAAAAAGATTCATCATACCATCTCCCGGGTGTCTTCGGATATCGAAGACCGGTTTCATTTCAACACCGCCATCAGCGCGGTCATGGAACTGTCCAATCTGATGTATGGCATTTCACCGGAGCCGATCTCGCCGCTCAAACAATCTGTTTTCAGACTGGCGATCGAAACCGTCACGCTGCTGCTTTCTCCCATTGTTCCGCATATGTGTGAAGAAATATGGTCGGCGCTGGGATATTCCCGAAGCATCACCCGAACATCCTGGCCCGTGTATAATCCGGATGCCCTGACCCGGGATGAACTGTTGATTGTTCTTCAGGTGAATGGAAAATTGCGAAGCCGACTGGTGGTTGATGTGGACACATCCGAGGAAACGATCCAACAGATGGCGCTGAAAGATGAAAAAATTTTAAAATTCATCGAATCAAGACCAATCCGAAAAGTAATCGTGGTGAAAAACAAGCTTGTCAATATTGTGGTATAGATTTCGGGATCATGACTCTGGCGCCTGTTTGAAAATTCGTTCCAACCCGCAAACCATGCCGGGAAATGACCTGAAAGCGCTCAGATGCACAAATATTGCGCAATGCGGCCATTTGCACAGTTTTCGGGCATGACCCGGAATTTTCAAACAGGCAATTTTCTGCCTTATTCATATCAACACAACCATAGTGCCTGAAGGAGGAACGGTGAACCACCATAAACTGATTATTCCCATGACAATGGTCATCCTGTTGACCTGTTTTTCATGCGCATACAAGTTTTCAGGAGAAGGACCGCTGCCTTCCGGAGTGACCAGCGTCCAGATTCCGATGTTTGCGAACCGAACCGGTGAAACCGGCATCGAGAACGTTTTTACCAATGATTTGATCAACGAATTCATTCTGAAACGAAAATCTGCACTCCGTACCCAGGAAGATGCCGAAGCCACAATTATCGGCGCCATCGAGTACATCCGTGATATCACCATTGCGCACAAGACACAGCGGACGTCGACCCAGAGACGGGTCATTGCATCCGTGGCGCTTCGGCTGATCGATGCAAAGGGCCAGACTCTCTGGTCAGCCAGTGGCATCACTGCCAATGAAGCTTATGAGGTAACGGATGACAAATTGGCAACGGAACAAAACAAACGGGAGGCCCTGAATGAATTATCCAAGCGACTGGCTGAAAAATTATTCAACCGGCTGACGGATAATTTTTAGGGTATTGAAGGCCGTGTTGGGAGATACATCCCGGGACTGAAAAAGGCTGAAGACTGAAGGTGCCGCAACCAGCATTCAGGCAAGGTCGCCGTCGGACGGCCAGGCGGCCTTGCAATATTCATATCTCAATACTGAACATGTATTTTCACGGTAAACGATCATGAATTATTCCGGGAGATTCACCCCCACATATGAAAATGACATGTACCGCTTTCAACTCAAAATTCAACACTCAAAACTCAACACTTTTTTTTGCATTTTCACGGTAACGCGCATTCTCCGGAATGCCATCATACATCATTAACATTGTAATGAAACGGCCGAATCCAATGAAGGGATATGTTCAGGTTTACACCGGCGATGGAAAAGGAAAAACCACGGCGGCCATCGGTCTTGCCATACGCGCGGCAGGTGCCGGGCTCAGGGTCTATATCGCCCAGTTTCTGAAACACGGAGATTACAGTGAAATCAGGGCCCTTGCCCGATTTTCCGATCAGATAACGGTTGAACAGTTCGGTCTGGGTGGATTTATCGTCGGCGATCCGACGCCCGAAGACATACAGTCTGCGGTGAAAGGTCTGAACCGGGCCAGGGAGGTAATGACTGGCGGGAATGTGGATGTAGTCATTCTGGAAGAAGCCAACCGTGCGGCATCCCGTGGTCTTTTCCCGGTTCAGGCCATTCTGGACATGATTCATCTCAAGCCCGATTCGGTTGAACTGATCATTACCGGTCGGGGAGCCGATTTCGCTGTCATCGATGAAGCAGATCTGGTAACCGAGATGACCTGTATCAAGCACTATTATCAAAAAGGGGTTCCGGCCAGAACCGGAATTGAAAAATAGGATATCGCCATGAGCGCCATGGAAGAGCAGGTACTGAAAGCGGCAAAAGAAATTGTGGTCAAATTCATAGAAACCGGCAGAATTTCACCGACAGGGTTTTCTGAAAACTTCAAAGCCGTGTATGGTGCGATTTTTGAAACCGTCAAAGGTACCGGGAATCCACCGGTTGATCCGGAAGGAGGAAACAACCGGTGACAGAGGCCACTGATCCATTGAATGACATGGATGAAATCGACGATGACTGGACTGAAAGGATTCTGTGCCCGGACGACAGTTGCACCGGAACCATAGGCCCGAACGGCCAATGTCGGGTGTGCGGGCGGCATGCGGAAGGATTTGTTGGCTCTGACATGATCGCACCGGAATCCGAACCCGAATTGTCACATCCGGAAAAAACCGATGAAATCACGGATTCCGGAGACCAAAACGAAAATGGTGATGTGCGGGCCGAACGCCGAGTCTGTCGGGATGAGAGTTGCATCGGCACCATTGGACCGGATGGCCGCTGTCGAATCTGCGGACTTTCCGCATCAGACGATCACTGATTGCCAAAGCCATTCTGGGCGCCACAGTCCGGGCACTGCCAGGTGATGCCATTGCAGGACATCCCCCAGACATTTTCATACATGCAGGTCTGGCAGATGGCAAACCCGCACCGGCACTTCCAGCAGAACCGGTATGACTGGTTGCAGCAGTGGCAGACCGTTTCACGCGTCTGGAGTCTTCTGGCTTTTCGTGTTACCTGTTTTGGCATGTCTGACATATTGGGTCCGATATCGTGATATGTTGTGTGTATTGGGAAGCCGCCTGACCGTCCAATGGCGGCTTTGCCTGAATGCTGTTTGCGGCGCCTTCAGCCTTCAGACTTCAAACTTCAAACCTAAAAACGACCAATCGTGTAGCCAGAAACAGGGCTTGCACACCCGGAAATATTATGACCACCCAGACAGCTCGTCCCACCCTGTATCTGATTGACGGAACAGCGTATATTCACCGGGCCTATCATGCCATCCGCGGGCTCACCAATTCCCGGGGACTTCCAACAAACGCCATTTTGGGTTTTACCAAGATTCTGGTCAAACTGATGGAAGACCATCATCCGGAGTATGCGGTTGTCTGCTTTGACTCCAAAGGCCCGACGTTCAGACATCAGCGGTATCCGGAATACAAGGCCAACCGCCCACCCATGCCGGATGATCTGAAAATCCAGATTCCCCACATCCTCGAATTGACCCGGGGTTTCAATCTGCCTGTGGTGGAAATGCCCGGGTTCGAGGCGGATGATCTCATAGGATCACTGGCCAGAATTGGCGTTGAATCGGGTTTTTCGGTTGTCATTGTAACCGGGGACAAGGATTTTATTCAACTGATTTCTGACAGCATCCGCATCTGGGACCCGATGAAGGAAACATGGTCGGATTTGAATCAGGTTCGGGAAATGCATGGGGTCGAACCCGAACAGTTCATTGATATCATGGGCCTTTCCGGCGATACCGCCGACAATGTACCCGGTGTACCCGGAATAGGGCCCAAAACCGCGCTGACATTGATTCAGAAATATAACAGCATGGCGGGTCTGTATGAGAATATCGAATCGGTGTCATCAAAATCCCAAAAGGCCAAACTGATTCAGTACAGGGATCAGGCATGGCTCAGCCGGGACCTGGTGACCATCTGTTTGAGCGCTCCTGTTCCGGATGATTTTGAACGATTCCGGGTCATCCATCCGGATTCTGAGAAACTGGCCGATCTGTTTGCCCGGTTTGAATTCCGGCAGTACCAGCAACTTTTCTCAAAAACCGCCCTCCCGGAACCAACCGATTATCGAATGATTCTGACGCAACCCGAACTGAATGCGCTGGCTGAAACCCTGAAATCCGCAGATGTCTTTGCCATTGACACCGAAACCACATCCACCAACCCCATGCTCGCCAGGCTGGTTGGCATTTCGGTGGCGCTGCGGCCACATCAGGCATTTTACATTCCCCTTGCCCATGATTACCTGTTTGCCCCGCCCCAACTGGATCAAAAGACCGTGTTGGCGGTTCTCGGTCCTATCCTGGGAAATCCCGGAATAAAAAAAATCGGTCAGAATATCAAGTATGACTGGATCGTTCTGACACGCTGTGGTCTTTCCCTGGCCGGCATATATGCGGATACGATGATTGCCTCGTATCTGTTGAATCCGTCCAAGCGCTCCCACGGCCTTGACCAGATCGCGCTGGATTTTTTGAGTCATAAAACCATTTCTTACGCAGATGTGACAGAAAAAGGCAAAATTCAGGGGTTCAACCGGGTTTCAGTCGAATCCGCCACGCCCTATGCCTGTGAAGATGCGGACGTTACCCTGAGAGCCAGCCAGGTACTCTTGCCCAAATTAAAAAATATGGGCCTGATGGATCTCTTCAACCAGGTTGAAATGCCATTGGCCGGTGTTTTGATGAGAATGGAAATGCGGGGAATCCGCGTGGATCAGAACCGGCTACGCCTGCTGTCCAAGTCGTTCCAGGATCAGATCGCGGATCTGGAGGATAAAATCTATGATCTGGCAGATGAGCGCTTCAATATTCAGTCTCATCAGCAACTGGGACGTATTCTGTTTGAGAAGCTCAAACTCCCGGTCCAGAAAAAAACGCGAAAAAAAACCGGCTATTCAACCGATGTCGATGTGCTGAACGATCTGGTTGCCCATCATGAACTGCCCGTTTTGATACTGCGGCATCGGACGCTTTCCAAACTGAAATCCACCTATGCCGATGCGTTGATCAACATGATTCATCCGGAAACCGGCCGAATTCATACCTCATACAATCAGACGGTGACAGCGACCGGCCGGCTGAGCAGTTCGGATCCCAATCTTCAGAACATTCCGATTCGAACCGAAGAAGGTCGGGATATCCGCAGGGCATTTATTCCAAAAGATGGCTGTTACATGGTTGCGGCGGATTATTCCCAGATCGAGCTTCGCATTCTGGCGCATTGCTCCGAAGATCCGATTCTGATTCAGGCATTTCAGGAAAATCAGGATATTCATACCCGAACCGCATCCGAGGTCTTTCAGGTCAGTCCCGATCTGGTTACGCCGGAGCTCAGACGACAGGCCAAGGTCATCAATTTTGGAATTCTGTATGGAATGGGAGCGTTCAGCCTGTCAAAAGAACTGGGTATTTCCCAGAAAATGGCCAAAATCTATATTGACCATTATTTTGAACGGTATCAGGGCGTCAGGGCGTTTATCGATAAAACCATTCAGGATGTTCGCCAGTCTCAGCAAACCAGCACCCTTTTGGGAAGAATCCGGTTGCTGTCCGATATCAACAGCTCCAATACGGTGATTCGTCAGTTTGCCGAGCGGATTGCGGTCAACACCCCGGTTCAGGGCACCGCTGCCGATCTGATTAAAATAGCCATGATTCAAATGGATCAGAACATGACGGACAGAAAGATGGCATCCGGCATGCTCCTGACTGTCCATGATGAGCTGGTCTTCGAGGCGCCGGAAGATGAACGGGATGACATGGTCCGGCTGGTCACGGATATCATGGAAAACGTCTGGGATCTGAAGGTTCCGCTGAAGGTCAATGTCGCAATCGGAGATAACTGGGCCGAAGCCCATTAACGCCTGACAATACGGGGTTTCAAACCCGCTTTTTGAAGATTTTGCATCAATATGGCAGCGGCATCCTCTGTTTCGTATGCGCCCATCAGGGTCCGCACTTTTCCGGCATTCTGGGCATCTGGTGTGGAATAAACAATATGCCCCATGGACAGAAAGGCTGATTCCCGTTTTTGGGCTTCCTTTTGTTCGACAGCCATGCCTATCTGAACGGCAAACGGCATGTGGACAATCTGCGGATCCTTGAATTTTCGTTTCAGCAGATCGTCAATCATTTTTCCGGCATCGGTCTGGTTTCTGAACTGACCGACAAAAATACGGCGCCATTCAATATTGTCGGGGGTGACCTCATTGCATACAAAGGCCATATCCCCCCGGGATCGCATCTTCATGGCGATCCGGTTTGCCTTTTGCCGGTACTGGCTGGCGCCGATCAATATGGTGTACGGATAGGTGGACACTCCTTCGGCAACAAGCTTTTTTGAAGCCGGAGACGGTGGCGTGACGTCCGCAACGGCAGGTTCTGATTCAGGCTTTACCGGGGATGTTTCAGTCGATTGCTGAGGGGGTTTCGATGGGATGGATGGCAGCGGTTCAGGGATTTCTTCTGATACATTTGAATCGGCGGACGGTTTGACCGGTGGTGTTTCAATCGGAGATATATCAATTCGGGTCTGAACCGGTGTCGAAGCGGCAGTCAAAGCGGGTGATTCGGTGCGTTTCATTCCGGCGGCATTTTTTTCCCGCCACGGTTTTTGATCCTCATAGGCCCGGAGACGTTCGGTGTATTTTTCCAGTGTCTGGGTTCTGCCTTCGGTAAGCTGCATCAACAATGCCCGCTTCTGAATTTTGACGGCCTCGTTAAACTGTCCGGATTCTGCATACGCGGCTGCCAGTGTATCATAATGATGGGCGCCGGGTTCCAGTTCCACGGCTTTTTTGGCGATTTCAACCGCCTTTGCGCCATCCCTGTATTTTGGATCCGGACATGCCGACAATATCCATGCCAGTTGGTTGTATGCTCGGGTGAATTTGGGGTTCAGCTCAATGGCACGGGAATAATCGGATATGGCCTGATCGAATTTGTTCTTGTAAAACCAGGCTACTCCCCGGCTGTTATAGGATTCCGCATCCTTGGGGTTCAGTTCGATGGCCCGGTTGAAATCGGATATCGCCTTGTCCAGTTGACCGGTATGCAGCAGGGCGACGCCCCGGTTGTGATACAGGTGAAAGTCCCGGGATTTTTGACCGATCAGCTCATCATAAACATCGATCGCGTCCTTGTAGCGCTGAACTTTCAAAAGATACTGGCCCAGGCTGACCCGATCATCCGCATGGGAACCGGTAGCAGCCGTCAGGCAGGTCAACAGCATTATTGCTGAACAAAAATATGCAACCCTGATTTTCATGGTATTCCTCCTGAATTCTAAAGCATACCGAAAGTCAGCGCTGAATTCAACATCGATATGCTGAGATGCCATGGTTATGTTTACCGTGAAAATGCAGCTAAAA
>DFZE01000211.1 GCA_002382065.1 Desulfobacteraceae bacterium UBA4064 | reverse complement strand
CTGTTCAGATGAAATTCGAATATCGAAATCCGAAATTCGAAACAAATTCAAACTTCAAATGTCTGAATGACCCAAACGATCTGCCAGGCAATGCGCCGTTTTGAACAGTTGGGTTTGTTATTTGGGAAATTGTTTCGGATTTCGCGCTTCGAATTTCGAATTTTAAGATACAGAGAAAGGGTTTCCGTTCAGGCACTATGATAGAAGCACAATGAACATTAACGGTCACCTTAAAAAAGGAAATATCAATATGGATATAAAAAAGGCACGCGTGATTGATCCCAAAAAAGCGGCATTTTCACTGGCTGGGGAATTCAAAAAATTTGCATTCAAGGGAAATGTGATCGATCTGGCGGTTGGTGTGATTATTGGGGGTGCATTTGGAAAAATTATCGATTCGCTGGTCAAACACATTATCATGCCCTTTGTGGGCCTGTTGATGCCCAGCGAAAAGGGGTATCTGGGATGGAAACTGGTGGTCAACTCAAAAGAGATTCCCTATGGCCTGTTTATCGGAGAAATTGTCAATTTTCTCATTGTGGCGGCGGCGCTGTTTTTCTTTATTGTAAAATTTCTGGGCTGGCTGATGCGGGAAAAAAAAGAGGAAGCGGTTGCTGTGCCGGCATTGACAAAGGATCAGGAGTTGCTGACCGAAATACGGGATTTGTTGACCAGAAAACCGTGATGATGCGTTTTGAAATGGCAGGTATGCGTTCCCGTGCAGACGCACGGGAACGTGGATAACCCGTATTATTGACTGCCCTGTTTGGTCCCCATTTTGTTCTGAAGCCGTTCCTTCATCTGGGCGCCGGCTGCCTTGCCTTTTTCCCTGGCCTGGGCAGCGGTTTCCTGAAGCTCTTCTTTTGTTACAAATCCATCCTTGTCTGTATCCAGCATATCAAATTTACCGGCGCAATCTCCGCCGGCACATTTTGCCATATATTCATCTTTACTGATTTTGCCGTCCTTGTCCGCATCCATCGCGGCAATGCGGTCTTTTGCCTTTGCAGCGGCATTCTGAATATCTTCTTTTGTAACAAATCCGTCCTTGTCTGCATCCATCGCATCAAATTTACCGGCGCAATCTCCACCGACACATTTGGCCATGTATTCATCTTTACTGATTTTACCATCCTTGTCCACATCCATTGCAGAAACATGATCCTTCAGTTTTGCACCGAACTGGGCGCCAGGCTGCTGCGCTGCTGCCGGAAGTGCCAGAAAAAGACCAATCGCAACAATGAACATCCATTTTAAGTATTTCATTTTTTGTCTCCTTTCGTTATGATAAACATTTGATGGAATTCCGGGATCGACAGATATTTCCGACTCCCAATAATTCATCATATTCCATTGCAGTCATTGAAATCAAGTATAAATCACGGGCGAGGCGGCGGCGGGACTTTATGGAGCCGGTTGGAACGGGCAAAAAACAAAAAGCGGTTTTTCAACATTATCGGGGACTTCAGGATGAATCGCTTCATGAACTGATATCAGAGGTTCTGGGGTATATGCCGGATGAATTCCAGAATATGGCTTTTGCAGCCGATCCGGAATGGGCCCGCGATTTCCCCGGACCTGAAACAGAACCCGCGGATATACAGAATGTCAATCAGGAACTGGTGGTTGCCTACCTCGAAGGTCAGGTCGGGTTCAGCCCAGCGGTTCAGACCGCATATCTGAATGAAATCAATGCCGACAGTCCCAATTTTGTTCTGTTTAAAACATACTTTTATCAGCCCAATCACCGCCTCATGCATCTTTTGCTGGGCTGCATCCAGGATAACCCGACAGATCCCTCCCTGTTGAATGACCTGGCGATTCTGCATGAGTCCCTGTGTATTCTGGATGAGCTGACAACGCTTTACATCCGGGCCTGTGTGCTGGAAAGAGATCCGTTTGCGTTTGCCAGTCTGGCCGAGGCATTTTATTACAATACCGTGATGGATGGATACGATGCGTTTCAGGAACTTGCGGCACATGTCTGCGACAACCCTGAAAAACTGGCCATCATCGACTATCTGATCACCCGGCACATGCCGGAACGACAATCCAGGGAACCGTTACGCCAATGAGTGACATACGAATGACCGGTGAAATCCGAACGGATTATGATTGTGAAACATCGGGGCTGCCGGCAGAGCGATGGGCTGAAGCCGTTTTCAAGATCGGGGAAGAGGAGATCGTTTTTGAGGTCAGTGTTGAAAAATCGGTCATTGTCGCGATCATGATTGGTGAAGACACGGCCTGGAAAGGCACGCTGGAGGGCCTGAAACAGATGTTGAAAGCGGAAATCAAAGGCCCGAAACGAGATAAATCTTGACAAAATTTATAATTCAACTAAAAATGCAGAGTTTTTAAATTTACTATGGCTTTTCAGATAATGATTTTGGGAAGGCGGCAGGGAGGGCGCAGAGACGCAATGCATTGCGTCTCTACCGGGCCATCCCCGACCGATAACGCATCCAACATCTTTATCTGGAAAGCTATATTTCGAATTGAGTTCATTTACAGGAGGTTCAGAAACATGTACGCTGTTGTGGCAACAGGCGGAAAGCAATATCGGGTTGAAACCGGAGATACCCTGCGGGTGGAAAAGCTGGCCGGAGAAAAGGGCGATCCCATTCAGTTTGATCAGGTTCTCATGACTGCAGACGGGGATACAGTCAAAATCGGCAGGCCGGTTCTGGATGATGTCCGGGTGCAGGCGCATATCGTTGAACAGGGCAAGGCCAGAAAAATTCTGGTTTTCAAATCCAAGCGACGCAAAGGTTACAAACGGACGCTGGGACATCGTCAGCAGTACACATCTGTCCGGATTGACAGTATCGAGGCAGCTCAAGCGTAACAGGACCCACTGTTCAACCGGTTGAACCGGCTGAACATCGTAACCGGTTAACCGGCCAGCCGGGTAACCGATATCAGGAGCATGTTGAAATGGCACACAAAAAAGCAGGCGGCAGTTCGCGGAATGGACGGGACAGCAATCCCCAATACAGGGGTGTCAAGCGCTACGGCGGGGAAACAGTCACTGCCGGAAGCATTCTGGTCAGACAGGTCGGCACCAAAATTCATCCGGGCCAGAACGTTGGCCTTGGGAAAGATTATACCCTTTTTGCATTGATCAATGGAACCGTATCCTATGAGCGATATGGCCGTTCCCGTAAAAAAGTAAGCGTTTATGCCGGGTGAAATTCATTGATGAGGCAGTCATTACAGTTGCCTCCGGAAACGGTGGCAGCGGGTGCGTCAGCTTTCGGAGAGAAAAGTTCATCCCCAAAGGCGGTCCGGACGGCGGCAACGGCGGCAGAGGGGGAGATGTCATTCTCCTGTCATCTGCCCGAAAACGCACGCTGTATGATTTTACCCACCGGGAGCTTTTCAAGGCGGAAAATGGTTCCGGCGGTCAGGGAAACCTGAGAAGCGGCAAGGATGGCGAAAATCTTGTCATCGAGATTCCATCCGGAACCGTGGTCATGAATGCGGATACCGGAGATGTCATACACGATTTCCCCGATTCCGATCAAACCTGTATTTTGGCCACCGGGGGCAGGGGCGGGAAAGGGAATGCCCATTTCAAAACCTCAACCCATCAGACGCCGCGGTTTGCCCAGCCCGGAGAAGAAGGCCGGACCCTCCGGATTCGGCTGGTCCTGAAACTGATTGCAGATGTCGGCATCATTGGTCTGCCCAATGCCGGAAAATCAACCCTGCTGACCGCCATATCTTCAGCCAAACCCAAAATTGGCGCGTATCCCTTTACCACCCTGACGCCCAACCTGGCAGTGGTTTACCCCCGTCGGGGAGACCCGTTTATCGCTGCGGATATTCCCGGACTGATTGAAGGCGCGCACCAGGGCGTTGGACTGGGTATACAGTTTCTGAAACACATCGAACGAACCTGTGTTTTGATCCACATGATCGATGTGGCTGCCATTGATCCCGATCATCCCTTGAGGGATTATCAGACCGTTAATGCCGAACTGACCCAATACAATACCAGCCTGCGCGATAAACCCCAGATTGTGGTATTGAACAAAATGGATCAGCCGGGAAGCCAAATCCTGGCTGAAGCGTTTCGAAATGCCATTCGGTCGCATTCGGTGTATGAAATTTCCGCCATCGCCGGTCAGGGAGTTGACCGGTTGATTACACAGGTGGTCAACCTGCTGGATACTGCCGATGACAATCGAGAGAAAAAGCCATTTTTACAATGCAAAACGGGTCGTCGTCAAGGTTGGCAGCAATGTGCTGACTGAAGACTATGGATTGAACCTGAACATCGTCCGATCGATCAGCCGTCAGATATGCCGCCTGATTGACCGGGGGCTCGAGGTCATTCTGGTTTCATCCGGCGCCATGTCAGCCGGCATGCGGAAGATCGGTTTGTCCAGAAGACCGGATGAAATTCCCAAGCGCCAGGCCGTATCCGCCGTTGGTCAGGCCGGACTGATCATGGAATATGAAAATGCATTTGAGCGGTATGGCAGCAAGGTCGCCCAGATCCTTCTGACCGGAGACAACCTGAGCAACCGCAAAATGTATCTCAACGCCCGCAATACACTCTGCACCCTTCTCTCCTGGCAGGTCGTTCCGATTATCAATGAAAATGACACGGTTGCCATCGAATCCATCAAATTTGGTGACAATGACAATCTGGCCGCACTGATCACCCTGATGATGGATGCGGATATCCTGATTGTCCTGAGTGATATTGACGGCCTGTATAACCGCGATCCCAGGCGGTTTCCGGATGCCGAACTGATACCCGTGATTTCGACCATTGGAAAAAATCTGGAAAAACTGGCCAGCGACATTCCGGGGTCACTGGGTACCGGCGGGATGCTCAGCAAAATCAAGGCCGCAAAAAAGGTTACATCCGGCGGCATTCCCATGATCATTGCCAATGGAAACAGCCCGGATGTTCTTGAAAAACTGTTCAGCGGACAATCCTGCGGCACGTTTTTCGAGCCCAGCAAGGCACGAATGGCAAGCCGAAAATGCTGGATCGGGTACTCCATCAAACCCGAAGGCGTTCTCTATCTGGATGATGGTGCGGTGACGGCCATCGTTCGCCGGGGAAAAAGCCTTCTGCCCAGCGGCATTGTACAGGTTGACGGAGAATTCGGCATCGGCGCCGCGGTTGAGTTCAAAAGCCCGGAAGGCGAGATTCTGGGCGCGGGTCTGGTAAATTACAGCGCTGCGGATGTCCGCAAAATTATGGGGCTTCAATCGGCCCAGATTTCAGAACGGCTTGGTGAAAAACCCTATGATGAGGTCATTCACCGGGACAATCTGGTCATCACAACCGGCTGCGCTTCCGGAGAATCGGGCCGTGGTCAGTAGCCGGACGCCGGTGGATTGTTCGGCAGGCATGAAAGAGCCGCACAATCCATTCTTCATCTTTCATCCTTCATAATTGAATACATTCCCATGACCAACACCTTTTCCATATCCGACATGGCCAAAGCGGCACGGGCTGCCTCGCGAAAGATGGCCCGGTGCCCGACCCATCAGAAAAATACCCTGCTGCGCCATATGGCCGATCTGATCGAATCCAATGCAGACCGGATCCAGACCGAAAACCGGAAAGATATCGCATATGCCCACACAAAAGGGCTTTCTGCGGCCATGATTGACCGCCTGACTGTCTCCGGCGATACCATCCGGTCCATGTCTGAGGGGTTGCGGGATGTGGCGTCGCTGCCTGATCCGGTTTCCGAAATCACCCGGGTCTGGAATCGCCCCAATGGACTTCAGGTCAGCAAAATGCGAATCCCCCTGGGTGTGATTGCCATTATTTATGAATCCCGTCCCAATGTGACCATCGATGCCGCAGGACTGTGTCTCAAGGCCGGAAACGCGGCGATTTTGCGGGGCGGGTCCGAAGCCCTGCATTCCAATCAGGTTCTGGCGGATATCATCCGCATGGCCCTGAGCCAATCCGGTTTACCCCTCGATGCGGCCCAGGTCATTCCGGTCCGGGACCGCAGCGCCGTAACCGATCTCCTGCAACTGGAAGAATTCATCGATCTGGTCATTCCCCGGGGCGGAGAGGGGCTGATCCGGTTTGTCGTGGAAAATTCCCGAATCCCGGTTTTAAAGCATTACAAAGGGGTGTGTCATGTATATGTGGATGATACGGCGGAGTTGGACATGGCGCTGTCCATATCCATGAATGCCAAGGTGCAGCGGCCGGGTGTCTGCAATTCCATGGAAACCCTTCTGGTCCACCGGTCCATGGCCGAAACCTTCCTGCCCCTGATGGCAAAATCCATGCAAAACGCCGGCGTGGAGCTGAGAGGCTGTGCGGAATCGTGTCACATGATTCCCGGCATGATTCCGGCAACGGAAGCGGACTGGCCGACCGAATACAATGATCTGATTTTATCCGTAAAGGTGGTGTCCGGCATGGATGAGGCCATCAGCCATATCGAGACATATGGCTCCAGCCACACCGAGGCCATTGTTACCCGGGATTATGAGCGGGCCAGGCGTTTTATCAGGGAAGTGGATTCATCCGTGGTTCTGGTCAACGCCTCCACCCGCTTCAATGACGGCCATCAGTTGGGGTTGGGAGCTGAAATCGGTATCAGCACCACAAAACTGCATGCCTTTGGACCCATGGGTCTGGAAGAGTTGACCGCTGCCAAATTTGTTGTGATGGGTGACGGCCAGATTCGAACCTGATCGGGGCTGCTCAGGCAAACGGCCCATGCACCCGAACCCTCTTCTCACGGGAAATTCATGCGGATCGGACTTTTTGGCGGTACATTCAATCCATTTCATTCCGGCCATTTACGGGCGTGTCAGGATGTGGTATCCCGCTTTCATCTGGATCGCATGATTCTGATTCCGGCAGCCATTCCACCCCATAAATCCGGACAGGGCCTGGCCAGTCCGGAAGACCGCCTTGAGATGCTCCGGCTGGCCACTGCCCGGTTTTCCGATATGGTGGTATCGGATATTGAGCTGACCCGCCCCGGCCCCTCCTATACCGTTGACACGCTGATATTTTATCGCCATGAATTCCCGGATACAGACAATCTTTTTCTGGTGGTGGGTCTGGACGCCTTTCTGGAATTTCATACCTGGAAACGATGGGAAACCATCCTGAAAACCGTTGCGATTCTGGTGATGGAAAGACCCGGCGACTATGGGGGAGAAGCGATCGATAAACGTCTTCTGTTCGATGCTTATATCCGGAAACGCTTTGGATATGATCTTCATCTTCAGGACGGCCAGCCATCCGTCTATCACCATCTGCTGTACCATCCGGTCATGCTGACCCCTGTCGATTCGCCGGACATATCATCGTCACGAATTCGTCAGATGATCCGGGACTGTCAATCCATCCAATCTGTCGCGCCCGAATCCGTGGCGCGCTACATATCTGAAAAAGGACTCTATCGATGAACATGAATGCATTGCAGGACCCCATTTTAAGCCCTTACATCACTGCCGCGATGGGAAAGAAAGCCTATGGCATCCGGGTCATGGCTGTTGGAAAACTGACCTCAATCGCGGATTATTTTATCATCTGCAGCGCCAGATCCAGCCGACAGGTCTCGGCCATTGCCGAGCATATTCAAAAAGAGCTTAAAAGCCTGAAAAAGAAACCACTGGGAATTGAAGGAACAACCGAAAACCATTGGGTATTGATGGATTACGGAGATGTGATCATTCATGTGTTTTACGAACCGGTCAGACAGATCTATAATCTGGAAGGCCTGTGGCGGGATGCACCCGGTGTGACGATACCGGATGCGACAGATGATGCTGACATCGATGAAACGGGGGAATACGATGATGAATAACCGGTTATGTGTATTGATGATTCTGGATGGATGGGGAATACGCGAGTCTGCCGAAGCCAATGCGGTCAAGCTGGCCCAAACACCCAACCTGGACCGCCTGGTACAGGCGTATCCATCCACCCGGCTCTGGTGTTTTGGCGAGTCGGTCGGACTGCCGGAAGGGATCATGGGAAATTCCGAGGTGGGACACATGAATATCGGGGCAGGCAGGGTTGTGTATCAGGATCTGGTTCGAATCAACCTTGCCATACGGGACCGGTCCTTTTTTGCAAACCCCACCCTGGTGGATATCATGAATACGGTCAAATCCCGGAAATCAACCCTTCATCTGATGGGACTGGTGTCGGACGGCGGTGTTCATAGTGATATCCAACATCTTCTGGCGCTTCTCGACATGGCCCGGGAGGTCGGGATATCCCGCGTCTGTGTTCATGCCATTCTGGATGGCCGGGATACGCCGCCAGACAGCGGCGCTGCCTATATCGAACAGGTTCAGGAACATATCTGCAAAAACAATTACGGAGATATCGCAACGATATGCGGCCGGTTTTATGCCATGGATCGGGACAAGCGGTGGGATCGGATCGAACAGGCCTACCGTCTGTACATAACGGGCAAGGGCCTTCATGAAACGGATCCGGTTGCGGCTGTCAAACACGCCTATTCCCGGGGAGAGACCGATGAATTTGTCAAACCCGTTGTTCTGGTGGACAAGGGGGATCATCCCATTGGCACACTTCAGGATGGCGATGGCGTGATTTTTTTCAACTTCCGATCGGACCGCGCGCGGGAAATCACCCATGCCCTGACCCGGACCGACTTTGATGAATTTGACCGGTCGGGTCTCCCCCCAAAGCTGGCGGGTTATGTCTGCATGACCCAGTATGACGAAACCTTGCCTCTGCCGACAGCCTTTCCGCCGGTTCACCTGACAGAAATACTGGGGGAAATCATCAGCCGGAACGGTCTTCGTCAACTCCGGATTGCCGAAACCGAAAAATATGCCCATGTGACCTATTTCTTCAATGGCGGAGAGGAAACCCCGTTTCCGGGTGAAGACCGGCGGCTGATCCCTTCGCCACGGGATATCCCGACCTATGAGCTCAAGCCGGAAATGAGTGCTTTTGCCGTCACAGAGGAAATGCTGGGCTGTATCGATTCCCGATCCTACCAGTTTATGGTGTTGAATTTTGCCAATATGGACATGGTGGGGCATACCGGGATTCTGTCGGCGGCAATCCGGGCCTGTGAAACCGTGGATGCCTGCGTGGGCAGAATTGTGAAAGCGGTTCAGGAACAGGGGGGGATTGTCATGGTGACTGCGGATCATGGCAATGCGGAAACCATGGCGGATGAACAGGGCAATCCTCATACAGCTCATACCCTGAATCCGGTACGCTTTATTCTGGTGGATGACACCCGCAGGGACGCACGGCTGAGAGAAGGCGTTCTGGGGGATATCGCCCCCACTGTTCTGGAAGTGCTGGGCCTTGAAAAACCGGCGGTCATGACCGGACAGTCACTGATTCTGTAAAAGGAAAATCAACCATCATGAATCCGCCTTTCAAATATTTCCTGCTGTTGGGCATGGCCCTGATGCTGGCTGCCTGCGGCCCCATTTATAAAACCCAATATATTTATATCCCGCCCGAGTCTCCCGAAGGCCGCCAGTGTCTGGCACAATGTGAGCTGGTGCGCTACCAGTGGAACTGATGGAGAAACAGCGCTATGAAGATTGTGAGGATGATCAGCGCCATGAAGAGGAATTGTACCGTCGCGAGCTCCAGCTCTATGAACGATGCAAAAAACTTCAAAAGGGAAATGACGCCGGCTGTTATCGCCCGGTCAATTTCCCCAGCCGTTACTGCTCCCGGGATACACAGGGCTGCATCGAGCTATATAACCGGTGTTATATGACATGCGGTGGTCAGGTGGAAAGCCAGCAGGTCTGCACGTACGGGTGTGACTGATGGGTCATGAATGCTCGAGGCTGAAGGCTGAAGACTGAAGGAACCGCAAACCGCTTTTCGGACGACCAGCCGCCGGACGGTCAGGCGGCTTCTCAAACGGAAAATTCTCAGGAATCGTTCCGGATGGTTCATCCCCATCTATGAAAATGACATGTACCTTTTTATTCTGAATTCTGTCTTCTGAATTCTGGATTCTGTTTTTATCACCGTAAACACTCAGGCATGTTGCCACATAAGGACAATTGAAAATGCTGAAAAAACTATGTTTCATCATGGGGTGTTTCATTATGATCCCGCTGCTGGCACATGGCTTTGACTGCAACCGGCCGGATTTTGGCGCGCGTCTGGAAGATGTGAACACGGATGGGTATTTCCTGAAGCACATGGAAAAAGCGGGAATATCCTACTACACCTACACCGGTCCGTGTCACATGGACGGACACAGGGATTTGAATCCGCTCATTTCTTATGCATTTATCGACAACCGGTTGTATGCACGGATCATCCGGGTGGCCGGAAGCGATGAGGATTTTCAGGATGTCCGGAAAAGAATGGAAAAAATTGTGACCCGTGAGATGGGAAGTCCCATATATGAGATAAAGCAGAATGGTGACTGGCTGGTTTACCAATGGACCAATAAAAAAGATAAAATCAATTTCAAGGTCAAAATAGACAGCAAAACAAATGAACGCAAAAGCGCGTTTTACTATGAGCCGCTTCGGGCAAGACTGCCAAATCTGAATGCGGCAGATGATCCGGCATCGCTTGGGGAGTGACTGACTGGCGTTATGAACAACAAACTTGGCTTTGATGCCCGGACTCCGTAACCATCCCTGTCATCCGTAGCAGAATATTCAGGCGAAGGAGATATGGTGACATCGTTTTACAGATTTCTTTTTTATGCATTGGCGCTTGCCGGCAAACCGATTGACGGAATCCGGCCGAGGCGTATTTACGAGATTGTCGGCAAACGTGCGTTTGTCGAGCCGTCCTACCGATGGTTTGTAAACCGTTGGGGAACCCGGCTGCATATTTCCCCGCATTATCATATAGACCGTTATATCATTGCATTCGGCACTTATGATCCGGACCTTCATCTGGCAATGGAGAAACTTGTCAAACCCGGAATGTATTGCATCGATGCGGGCGCCAATCTCGGCGAGATGTCTCTGCATATGGGCAATCTGGTGGGCAAATCCGGACGGGTGTTTTCGTTTGAGCCGGTCATTCATGTATTTGAGCGACTCAACCAGCACATCATCGAAAATGGCATGGCCGGGAGAATCTGCGCCTTTCAGAAGGCATTGTCCAATGCCGACGGTGAGGTCGAGATCGCTTTTCCAATCGGGCAAACATCCAATCAGGGCCTTGGATCGATTGTAAACACCGATCAGGGCGATGGATTCCAGCGGCAAAGTGTGGCGGCGATAACCCTTGATACGTTTGTCAGACAGAACGATCTGCCGCGCCTTGATTTTATAAAACTGGACATTCAGGGCGCAGAATATCTGCTTCTCACAGGCGCATGTGAAACGCTCCAGAAATTTTCACCGTTGATATGCATGGAAGTATCGCCAGCCGACCTCCGGTGCATGGGACTTACCAGCCGTGATCTGTGCGGATTATTGGATTCGTATGGATATGATATTTTCGTTCTCACCAAAAAAGGCAAGGGCAAAAAAATACCGGTGGAAAAGATTACGCCCAACTTTGAAGCGACGAATGTGTTGTGCGTGAAAAGACAGTAAACGATCATGACTTATTCCGGGAGCTTCACCCCCCACATATGAAAATGACATGTACCGTTTTTAACCCAAAACTCACCACTCAAAACCCAAAACGTTCCGCTGGTGATGCCATGAGTCATACGCTGAAAAGGAAATTGCCCGGAATTGTCATTCTGGCGACCGGCGGCGCCATTGCCGGTGCTGCCGGATCCGGTACGCAGGCCGGATATGTTTCGGCAAAGATGGGGGTTGATGACATGATCCGGGCGGCGCCGGAAACCAGATTGCTGGCCGATGTATCCGGCGAGCAGGCCGCCAATGTCGGTTCTCAGGACATGTCGTTTGCGGTAATGATCCATTTGGCAAACCGGATCATTACCATTCCCGATTCCGGAGCAGCAGTCGGCATTGTCGTTACCCATGGCACGGATACCATGGAAGAAACCGCATATTTTCTCAACCTGACCGTTAACAGCAGAAGGCCCGTGGTCATGACCTGGGCCATGCGGCCAGCCACTGCCCTCAGTGCGGACAGCCCGCTCAACCTGTATAACGCGGTTGCGGTTGCCGCAGATCCGGATGCCGTCAGCCGTGGTGTGCTGGTGGTCATGAATGACCGGATTCATGGCGCCCATTCACTGACTAAAAGCAATACGACATCCGTGGAAACCTTTCTCTCTCCGGTCAACGGGTTGATCGGGACGGTCATATATGGAAACACCACCTATTTCAGAAAGCCGTTTCGAAAACATACCCATTCCAGTGAGTTTTCTGTCGCGGGCGTGACATCCCTTCCCCGTGTGGATATTGTGTATGCCTGTGCCGATATGTCACCGGATCTGATTGAATGTTCGGTCGACAGGGGGGGGCAAAGGGCATCGTGATCGCCGGTGACGGCAACGGGAACATGAATTCAGCCTCGATTGAAGCGGCTGCCAGAGTGGCTGAACAGGGGATATTCGTGGTCCGGAGCTCGCGGGTTCCGACCGGCACCGTGGGCCGGAATATCGAGGTGGATGATGACCGCCTGGGGTTTATTGCATCCGATGAGCTGAATCCGGCAACGGCCCGCATTCTGTTGATGCTGGCACTGATGAAGAAAAGAAGTCTGAAAGACGTTCAGGCCCTGTATTATGCCTGCTGACGAACCCGGTGTTACCGGTATCGAAACGATAGATCGCTATAGCTTTTAGGTATTAAATTTCCGTTTTTGACCGGATTGCGGCTGGCACCTTGAAAAGCTCATATGATGTATTTTATGACCCCCACCCTGTAGAGACGCAATGCATTGCGTCTCTACAGGGTGGGGGGAGGCCACGAGGGTCGCCAAACAGAAATTGTTAAAATGAAAAGATATTTTTCGGATGGACAACCAGGCGGGAATCCAAAATACAACACGCACCAATACCGGTAACCATCAGTCTGCATGCAGCTTGTTGGTCGGATCACCCTCTTCCACCATCTGTTTGAGTACCCGGATCCCGGATTCACCCGGTATCCGGCCGGTCAACTGGGCCGTGAGAACGATCTCGCCATCCTGGTTTTGAAATATGGCTTCTGCATGGGCCCGGTTTTTAATATCCAGCTCCGTAATGGTTATGGTACAGGTGATCTCGTCGCCGAAATACACCGGTTTTTTGAAGCGAAAACTGAGTCCGGAAGCCAGCCATCCAATCTGACCGCCAACTTCGGTGACCATGCTGCCGACCAGAAGTCCGTGACAGATTTTTGACCGGAGCCCCTTGGTCGCAACAAACCGGTCATCAAAATGAATGGGATTGTAATCCAGGGTCATATCGGCAAATGCCGCGACCTCGGATTCCTCAAATTTTCGTTTGACCGTAAAGCATGACCCGACCATCAACCCGGCGATTGTCTGTTTTCGAATGTGTGACATGATTTTCCTGTTGGTGTTTTTAGGTTCAGTCAATTTTTTGACCAATGGCCCATTCCAGGTTGGTCATGGCAGTCAGACCGCCATAGACCGCTTGAAAATAATTGGTTTCCGCCTGAGTCCGGGCCGTCTGGGCATCCAGAACTTCTGTGGAATTTACAATCTGCTGCTCGTACAGCAGCCGGGTGATGCGGTAATTTTCCCGGGCCTGATCAACGGCTTCACGGGACGTATTCAGGTTGGCCATCGATACCCCCATATCCAGAAATGCCTGCTGGGTTTCCAGGCGAATGCGGTCTTCGGCAGACTTCAGTCTTTCCTGAAAGGCATTCTGTTCATACCGCTGCCGGGCTGTTGCGGCCCGTGTTTTTCCCCATTCAAAAAATGTCCATCGGGCCTGAAGCGACACACTCATGTTGAAATCGTTGCCATAATCATTGGTTTGGGCCAATATGTCCTGTCCGTTCTGCTCGTACCGGCCGATCAGGCTCAGCTCGGGATAGTACGCACTTTCCGCCATTCGAATGGACTGCTGCTGCATTTCCAGGCCCAGGCGCAGGGCAGCCAGAACCGGTCTGCTGCTTAATGCCCGCTCCACCAATGCCGGCAGATCTGTTGGCGGAATGACAATTTCATCCGTATCCGCAATGGTGATACCGATGTCCATCGGATTTCCAATCAGGATATTCAATCGGGAATGAACCTGTTTTGCGTTGGCCCTGACCTTTTCCTGTTCCTGAATTGCCGCGGCACGGGCGACCCTGGCTTTCAGAAGGTCATTATAGGGTATCAGGCCGTGTCTGTAAAACCGGTCGGCCTCTGCTTCATGCGCCGACAAGGCCAACACGGTTTCGTTTGCAACCTGTTCGATTTTTTTGGACAACAGGGCCTGATAGCAGGCTTTTTTGACCTCCGCGGATATGTCCTGAATGGTCTGGCGATGTTCCATATCGGCGATTTCCTGGCTGATTCTGGCCATATCGTAGCGGCTGACAAGGGCAAAGCCCCTGAATACGGTCTGAATCAGGCTGATGTCCCAATGGTGTTGTTCTCTTCCACCTACCATGACCTGATTGACCCCGAATTTCTGATAGGGCTGTTCTTCCAGGGATGTATATCCATATCCGGCGACGGCTTTGGGGAAGAAATCGGCCCGAGCCTGGAGTCGGTCTTCATTTGCTGCCAGATATTTCTGACCGGATTCCCGAATGGCCGTGTTGTTTTGAATGGCCATGGACACGGCTTCTGAAACCGTCAGATTCATGGGAGGCATGTTTTCCCCGGCCCATGTTCCGGACACGCATATGAAAATCAACAGGAACTGGATGAAATATGACCGCATTGTACCCAGTGCGACTCCGCTTGAAAAATCGTTTGAGAGATTGGTAACCCGATCAACCGGTATGGTACACAGTTGAGATTCTGTAACCCCTTTCGCGGAGAAAATCAATAAAATGCAACCGTTGCTGCCATCCATCCATCCATCCATTCATACATACAAACATGGATGAGGTGCTTTTTCACCGTAAACGATCATGATCAAGAGCTTGCTCGCCCCCTCAGACATGAAAATGAATGGTCGATCGTAGCCCGGGTTTGTAGAGACAAGGCATGCCCTGTCTCTACGGTCTGATGGCCGGAACGGTGATCATGGCTCATTTTCATCGTAAACGTTCATGAATCATTCCGGATGGTTCACCCCCATCTATGAAAATGCCATATACCTTTTTATTCTGAATTCTGTCTTCTGAATTCTGCTTTTCCATTTTCACAGTAACACCAGAATATGAAAGAAATGATTGAAACAGAACGCCTGCTGGTCTATTTTAAGGAAACAAAACCATCTGATCTCAAGGCCGGATTGGCCTTTATATATCAATAACCTTAAATTTGAAGGCACGATGCAACAGGAGAACATCACATGAGCATGTCTGTCACCATTTTGTGTGAAAACTGTGTGGGCTGGCCGGGACTGATGGGTGAGCATGGATTCAGTGTACTGATTGAACGCGATGGCAAACGCTTTCTGTTTGACACGGGCCCCGGGGCATCCCTGCCCCAGAATACCAAAATACTGGGCAAATCCCTTCAGAACATCGATGCCATTTTCATCAGCCACGGTCACTATGATCATACCGGTGGTCTCAAATACGCACTTCAGGAAACCGGGCCCGTGGATGTGATTGCCCATTCCGGCATTTTTGAGATGCATATGGCCAAAAATCCGTTTATGCCGGACAGTGAACCGCGAAATATCGGTTGCCCCCATTCAAAAGCGGATTTGATCCCGGCTGGTGCAAGATTTCAGTTCACCGACCAAACCCGGGAGGTGTTCCCGGGTGTGTGGTTCATTTCCGGAATCCATCGAAAAGCCGATCAGATGCCCAGTGATCCCCAACTGGTTCTGTTCAAATCGGGTCAGGCGATTCAGGATCCCATGGCGGATGATGCCAGCATCATGCTGGAAACATCCAAAGGCCCGGTCCTGATCCTGGGGTGCGCCCATGTCGGGGTGTTGAATGTTCTGGATCATATCCGGGAGAACATGGGCATCAGCCACCTCCGGGCCATTTTGGGGGGGACCCACCTGATGTTTTTTCCGCCGGATCAGATTGCCAGGGTTATCGATCGGTTTGAGTCATTTGGCATCGAACAGATTGCCGTATCCCACTGCACCGGCATGAAGGCGGCCATTGAACTGGGAGCCCATTTCAAAAACCGGTTTGCAGCGGCCACAGCCGGAAGCGGGTTTAATTTTGATTGATACCCCGCAAGACAGCCCGGTTACACCGCCCCAGATTCTGGCGCCGGCCGGCAGTCGGGATTCTTTTCTGGCTGCTGTTGCCGCCGGAGCCGATGCCATTTATTGTGGACTGAAGCAGTTTTCTGCACGGATGGAGGCCAAAAACTTCCAGTTCGGAGAGCTGGCCGGTCTGACAGACCTGGCGCATCAAAAAGGGGTCAAGGTGTTTGTGGCCATCAACACCATTCTGAAACCCGGTGAATTGACGGATGTGCAGCATGCCATTGCCGATCTTCAGGCAACGGTTCTTCCGGATGCGCTGATTGTTCAGGATATGGGCGTCATTCCCATCGCCAAACGACTTGGATTCACCGGCGAAATCTATATATCGACGCTTGCCAATGTCACCTTTCCGACGGGCATAGCGCATATTCGTTCACAGTTGGGCATCGATCGGGTCGTGATTCCGCGGGAACTGGACATCGATGAAATCAGACTGATGGCCCAGAGCTGTCCACCGGGTCTGGGGCTGGAGGTCTTCATTCACGGGGCCCTGTGTTACGCGGTTTCCGGCCGGTGTTACTGGAGCAGTTTTCTGGGTGGAAAAAGCGGTCTTCGGGGGCGATGCGTACAGCCCTGCAGGCGTCGATATACCCAGTCGGGCAAATCCGGGCGTTTTTTTTCCTGCGCCGATCTCAGCATGGATGTGCTGGCCAAGGTGCTTCTGGATATCCCCCAGATTCGCGGATGGAAGATCGAGGGTCGCAAAAAAGGCCCGCATTATGTGTATCATACCGTAAAGGCATACAAACTGCTCCGGGATTATCATCGTGATCCCGACAGTCGCAAAGAGGCGCTTCACCTGCTGGAATATGCCCTGGGCCGGCCCGGAACCCATTACCGGTTTCTTCCCCAGCGTCCGCAAAGCCCGATTCAGGAAACCCGGCAGACCGGTTCCGGCCTTTTGATCGGCCGGATTGCAGGCAGTCCGCATAATCCGGTCATTGTGGTGGATCGGGGTGTCTATTCCAATGACATGCTGCGCGTGGGCTATGAGGATGACCCCTTTCATATGATGAAGCGTATCAACCGGGATGTGCCTGCAAAAGGAAGAATTCCCCTTTCCGGATTGTCCAAATCCTGTCCGCCCAATGGTGCAGCAGTGTTTCTGACAGACAGGCGGGAAAAAAGCATGATGGACGAAATCCAGCAACTGGCTCAGATGGTGGTTGCTGGCGATTCTGCCAGACCAAACCGGCCGAATCTGCCGGATCTGAATTTTCGCGACAAGTCACCCCGGGGGTTTCCAATTCGGGATCAATGGGTATGCCGGACACCGGAATCGAATAAACCCGGGGCCCATACCGGCATATGGATCACGGCGGACATCACGCCGGGAATGGAAAAACGGCTGCATCAGGACGCCTTCATCTGGCTTCCGCCGGTCATCTGGCCAAAATCAGATGCAACCTATGGCAAAATCGTCCGAAAAATGGTCGACCACGGTCACCGGAATTTTGTGCTGAACGCACCCTGGCAGATCGCCTTTTTTCAGTCATCCACCCGACTCAACCTCTGGGCCGGTCCGTTTTGTAATGCGACCAATCCGGCTGCAATCCAGGTGCTTCAGTCCATGGGATTTGCCGGTGTTATCATCAGCCCGGAGCTGTTTAAAAATGATATTCTGAATATGCCGGCAGTCAGTGCGTTGCCGCTGGGGATTGTCATTTCCGGATTCTGGCCCCTGTGTATTTCCCGGATTCTGTCCGACGCCGTGGCGCCGGAATTGCCGATTCAAAGCCCAAAACGGGAGACCGCATGGGTCAGAAGGGGTGATGATGCGTTATGGGTTTATCCGGACTGGGAGTTGAACCTGATGAACCACCGGTCGATGCTGGAAAAAGCCGGATACCGCATGTTTGTTCATCTGGTCGAAGAGCTTCCGGAAACAGTTTCTATCAATAAGCGACCCGGAAAATGGAACTGGGACAACGATCTGATGTGAATAATTTAATTGGCAAGAGGCTGTCGGAATGAACATCACTCGTCCGGATCATTTGTCGTATGATGCAATCGAAAATGTTGAAAAGCTGACACTTCGATGGATTTTTCAGTCGATCTTGGATTTTGGAATGGAGGCATATGAGGTTTTTCTAAAATCACCTGACAGCGTAAAAGATATCGCAGAAGATATCACCAGAGAAATTTTAGACAGACTGGCTGGTCACAATTTCCCCAACGGATATATGGAACAGTTGATTACAAAAAAGCCCGATACATCATTTTGCCTGAACAGACCATCAGACAATCTCTCTTTGTTGATTCAAAGGCTGAAAAGGAAAACCGGTCAGCAACAATACAAATGTCGCAAACATCGATGTTGATTAAACAGCGACGATCGAATGAAGTTATACTTCAAAAAGGGTTTTTGCCTGAAATTTCGGAATATGGCGGGAAACAGTATTTGTCGACAACGTCATTGATACATTTTAAATATCATGATATCAATGAGATACATTATCTTCAGGAGGTTGCCATTGCAGAAATACCCAATGGTCTTCTGCAGGATCGATATAATCCAGATCAGGATGATACCATCTGGTTAGCCGGTCGAAATGCGCCATCCTTGGGAGAGGATTTTCGTGTCAGATTGAGTTTTTCAAAATTGAAGGCAAAGGCATCCTGGCGGGTTCAAAAAATAGTATATGACAATATAAAGGGGGAGTGTTCAGGGCGATGGGACTTATAAAATTTGGAGAATATCTTTTGCCAGATCAAATTTATCACGGTGATTCCAGAGTTCTTCTCAGAAAAATTGAACCGGAGTCTATTGCTTTGAGCATCTGGTCGCCACCATATTATGTGGGTAAAAATTATGAAAAAGATCTGAGTTTCGATGAGTGGAAAAACTTGCTCCGGGAAGTTGTCAATCTTCATTACAGCTTGTTGAAACCAGGTGGATTTTTAGCCATTAACATTGCAGATATTTTGTGTTTTAAAGATGTATCGATGCCTAAAATAATGGCTGAAAATATATCCAGAAGAAAAATCGGAATTACCAGGTCACAAATAATGGGAGTCATGAAACAGCACCCGGAGTGGAACCGGTATCAATTGACAGCACATCTGGGTTGCAGTGAACAGACTGTCGATAGAAGGTTGAATGGAAACAATATTCGGGGGGGAAATATCAGACACAGACCAGGGTGTTTATTGTCGGTGGAATGATAGAAGAAATGGCTCTGAATGCCGGACTTTATACTTATGACAGGCGGATATGGCAAAAAGATGCAGCATGGGAGAATTCACGATGGCACAGCATATCGTTCCGTTGACGAGTTCGAATATCTTTACATATTCTGGAAACCCGGTGTGACAAAAATCGATAGATCTCGATTGACAAGACAGGAATGGATTCGTTGGGGCTCCAAAGCTGTTTGGGACATTCCGTCTGTCAGAAGCAATGCGAACCATGATTCCAAGTTTCCGATTGAATTACCCAGAAGGGCTATAAAACTGTTTACAGATCCACTGGATATTGTTCTGGATTGCTTTATTGGAAGTGGCACGACAGCCATAGCCGCCATCAGTGAAGAAAGAAGATATATCGGAATAGACAAAGAAGAGAAATCAGTCAACATTTCAAGAGATGCTTTGGCAGCTTATAACAAATATTCTGGCAGACCGGTTCAGATGGAGCTGATGATTCAAGAAATTGAAGCGACATATGCTTTATCCAGCATATAGCGAAGAACGGAAAAAGTGGAGAAAAAAGATGATGATGGAATCAATGGGATGCAAGGGCTTTCGGGCTGCAGGAATCGCTGCCGGAATCAAAAAAAATGGAAAGCGGGATCTGGGCCTGATTGTCTCGGATGTTCCGGCAACAGCCGCCGGCGTATTTACCAAAAACCGGGTCAAGGCTGCGCCGGTGGTGCTGGATATGGAGCGGATTGGGTCCGGAAAAGGGCAGGCCATTCTGGTGAACAGCGGATGCGCCAACTGCTGTACCGGGAAACAGGGGTTTCAGGATGCCATGACCGCTACCGGTGATGTGGCACGTGGTCTGAATATATCACCGGACCTGGTGCTGGCCGCATCCACCGGTGTCATTGGTCAGCCGCTTCCGATGGAAAAGCTCCAGGCTGCAATACCCGATCTTCTGGTCTCCCTGTCAAGCGATGGCTTTCCCGGTCTGTCCGAAGCCATCATGACGACCGATACCGTGCCCAAACTGGTTTCCAGGCAATTCAAACAAAAAGGAAAATCCTTTACCATAACCGGTACGGCCAAAGGAGCAGGCATGATCTGTCCCAACATGGCGACCCTGTTATGTTTTCTGTGCACAGACATACAGATTTCTGCGGATCGGCTTCATCAGGCGCTTTTGTATGGAACCGAACATTCCTTCAACCGGATCACCATCGATGGCGATACCAGCACTAATGATACGGCGCTGATTCTGGCCAATGGCCTCTCGGGGGCATCGGTTCGGACCGATGCGGATTTTATGGAATTTCAGGATGCCCTGGCCGGGGTCATGGTGGATCTGGCCAAAATGCTGGTCAAAGACGGTGAGGGGGCGACCAAACTGGTCGAGGTGGTGGTCAAGGGAGCCAATTCCGATACGGATGCCCGAAAAATTGCAGACACCATTGCCAATTCCGCCCTGGTCAAAACAGCCATTTTTGGAGAGGATGCCAACTGGGGCCGGATTCTGGCCGCTGCCGGCCGGTCCGGAATCGATGTGGACCCGGACCGGATTGACATTTATTTCAATGACGTTCTGATGTTCACGGATGGTCGGGGTCAGGGAAAGGATGTGGAAGACCAGGCCACCCGGATTCTGAAGCTTCCGGAATATGTGCTGATCGTGAATCTGAATCAGGGCAGTGGCCGATCATCGGTCTGGACCTGCGATTTTTCCGTGAATTATGTTAAAATCAATGCCGATTACCGGTCGTAAAAAAAAGGAAAAGGTTGAAGACTGAAGGGGCCGCATTGGCGCATTCAGGCTGCCTGGCCACTTCTCACTTTTCACTACTCACTACAACTCATGAAAATCCTTGTCTGTGTCAAACAGGTGTATGATCCCGACGCCCCGGTCCGCATCCGGGACGATGCAAAATGGGTGACGATGGATGAAGATGCCTTTGTCATGAACCGCTTTGATGAATTTGCGGTTGAAGAAGCCATCCGGATTCGGGAACAAATGCAGGCTACGATGGATGTGATATCGGTTGGCCCGGATCGGGTGACAGCCGTCATTCGTCGGGCTATTGGCATGGGCGCTGATCATGGCATTCACCTGATAACCCGGTCAGATGGATATCAGAACCCGTTTGAGACAGCAGCCCGGATTGCGGGATACGCCAGGGACAAATCCTATGATCTGATTCTGGCAGGGGTGATGTCTGTGGATGACATGAACGGAATGGTCGGTCCGCTGACCGCGGAGTTTCTGCATCTGCCCTGCGCCACATCGGTCATATCCTGTCACCTGATCCCGGAGTCGGGCCGAATCCGGGTTGAACGCGAAATCGAGGGCGGACTGCGGGACCATTTGGAACTTCAGCTTCCGGCGATTCTAACCCTGCAAAGCGGCATCAATCAGCCCCGATACCCGTCACTTTCCAAAATGCTTAGGGCCAGTTCATATCGACTCGAGGTCATTGAACCGGATTCTGTCGCGCTGCCATCCTTCCCGTTGTCCGTCACGCAGATCTCGCTTCCGGATAAAACCCGTGCAGGCAGAATGATCACGGGAACACCACAGGAAAAAGCCCGGGAGCTGGTCGGGATACTGAAAACCCGGCTGGCTGCCTGAATATCAGGAAAAAGGCTGAAGACTGAAGGCGCCGCATTCAGGCAATGCAGCTATCGGCCTGCCAGGCGGCTTGGCAGCTTTTCAATACGCACGACTCAAATCCTGCGACCAGGGGTACGGGCGGGTACCTGAAAAATTTCATCATTCCAATGAAACCAATTGTTATCATAGCAGAACACCATATGGGCCGGATTCATCCGGCGACGGATGAGCTGGCGACAGCAGTCTGCCGGCTTCAAGATGTTTATTCCGGCGACATCCGGATTGTTCTGCTGGATGAGAACCCCGATGAAATGGCAGAAATCCTTGCACGAAAAACCGGCATGCCGGTGATTGCCGTCCGGATTCCAGGCATGATCCAGTATAATGGCGAAATTTACCGGGCTGCGTTAACCGATCTGCTGCTGGGCTGGGGTCCGTCCCATGTCGTTACGGCCCACACCACCCAGGGGCTGGATTTTGCACCCGGACTGGCGGTTCGGCTGGGCACCGTGTGCATTACCGGCGTTGGAGGCGTCAGGGAATGCAATGGTCAGATCGCTTTCACCCGGGCCGTATTCGGGGGGAAACTGGTGGCTGATGTTATTTCAGACAGCGCCTGCACAATTCTATCTGTTCTGCCTGGCAGCTTCGCCCCGTATGCGACCGGGTCTGCGATGCAATCCGGTGGGGTTGAACGGTTGACGATGGATATCCGGCCGGTAAAAACGCTTTCAGGTAGCATTGCGGGCAATGCGCTGAATACCGCGGCGATCGACACGGCAAGGGTCATTGTTGCCGTGGGCCGGGGGATTATGGATCAGGACAATCTGAATCTGGTCCATCGTCTGGCTGCAATGCTTCCTGGCTGCGCTGTCGGTGGCTCCCGGATTGTCTGTGATTTGGGATGGCTGAATTATGAACAGCAGATCGGGGTGACCGGACGGACCGTCAGTCCGGATATCTATATTGCCTGCGGCATATCCGGTGCCATTCAGCATGTTGCCGGCATGAAGGGCTCCGGCTTTGTCGTTGCCATCAATTCTGATCCCGCGGCTGCAATTTTCAATATGTCTGACGTGTGCATCGTCGAGGATATCATCACCTTTATACCGCTTCTGATCGCGGCATATGAAAACCGGCATGCCGATGCATCGTGACTTCAGATGCTCCAGGCGATTTTCAGCATGCTGTCATTGTTCATCAAAAGATTCAACCTCCACAATCTGTAAATGAGGAAAATAATGGCATGCATATGTGAACAAATTGCGGGTAAGGACATTGATCTATCTCCGACATGTATAGGCCACCTTTGGATATTTCAAAACCTTGACTCAGAAGAGATTGAAGCTTTAGGCCATAAAGCGTTGAGGAAAAAATCGATAAAAGGACAACCATTGTTTTTACAGGGTGACACAACCGACGAAATGTTTCTTATCAAAGGCGGTCGCGTTAAACTTTCCAAGGTTCTGGAAGATGCCACCGAACAAACGCTTGATATACGCAAGGCAGGTGATTTTGTCGGTGAGAACATGTTCTCTGAAGAAGGCGAATACCCGGTCAGTGCGTATTGTCTTGAGGATACGCTGACATGCGGATTCAGCCGAAGCCAATTTGAAGAGCTTGTGTTACAGTACCCGAAGATTGGCTTACAGATCATCAAAAACCTGAGTGAGAGAATTTCGTGGTTGACCGGACGTGTGGGTAGCCTGGCCGTTACAAATATCGAAGACCGCCTTTACCGAGTGCTCATCAATGTCGCAAAAGAGCATGGGACAAACAGTCCTCAGGGAGTTCTGATTCAATTTCCCTTAACCCATGAAGATCATCCCTTTCAAGGTGGCTGATACAATTCATTATATTGAATAATCTTCATAAAATAAATCTAGACATAAGTCAGATACCTCCGGCAAAGCCGGAGGCTTGAAAACATTGACCGCTCAAAGCGGTTGTAAACCAATGGCCACCTAAAGGTGGCAACTATTTAAACATTTGTATTTGACCTGAATCCGTGGCACGAAAAT
>DFZE01000210.1 GCA_002382065.1 Desulfobacteraceae bacterium UBA4064 | reverse complement strand
AACGGCGCTATTCGGATCTGACAATGATCATCCGGCCGGACAAACGCTATCTGAAAATATTTGATGTATTGATCGAATTCAAATTTTTGTCTTTGAAAACGTTGGGTCAAACGGGTGAACAGTTGCGGGCAATGTCCCGACAGCGCCTGTATGAATTACCGGCTGTCCAAAAAGCCTTTGACGAGGGGCATGCACAGACACTGGATTATGGCGCCCGCCTGGCCCGCAAATATCCCGAACTGCGTTTGAAGTCCTTTGTGGTCGTGGCACTGGGTTTTGAGCGGGTTTGTTTTCTGACATGCCAAAACAGTGTTTCTGGAGAATTGCACGCGCCTGGTTGACAATTCGAAATATCCCGCAACCTTGACATTCAACCGGATTGCATATAATAAAAATCACCTTTTGAATATTGGGTTTGGACCGGGGAAAATGGTAAACAATAACGATCGTCCCGAACAAACTTCGGGCGAGGTGCTGTTCGAGGGACAGAATGTCATGTCTTTGACCGACAGCCAAATGCAGAAACTGCTGCAGAACATCCAGTTTGTCTTTCAGGACCCGTTTGCCTCCCTCAATCCCCGACTGACAATCGGCGCCTCCATCGCGGACCCCCTGGTCATCCATGAAGCCATGGACAGCAAAACGCGGGACAAAAAAGTCGCCGACCTCCTGGCGCGCGTGGGCATCCCGGCCCAAAACGCCGCCCGGTATCCCCACGAATTTTCCGGGGGCCAGAGACAGCGGATTGCCATTGCCCGGGCCCTCGCAACCAATCCGCGGCTGATCGTTGCCGATGAGGCGGTTTCCTCCCTGGATGTCTCGATCCAGGCCACGGTCCTGAACCTGATGATGGAACTGCAAAAAGAGCTGGGCCTTTCCTATATCTTCATATCCCACGATATGGCCGTGGTGGAGCGGGTGAGCCATCGCATGGCCGTCATGTATCTGGGACAGATGTGGAGTCTGTTCGCAAAACCGGTCGGCTGGTCGTGGTGCACGAAGCCAACCGCTTTTGCGGATTTGGTGCGGAACTGGCCGCCATGGTTGCCGAAGAGGCATTCCACGACCTCAAGGGCCCGGTCAAGCGCGTCGGTGCGCCCCAAATTCCGGCGCCGGTGGCGCCCACCCATGAAAAAATATTCAAGCCAAGCCCGGAAGATGTGGTTCTGGCGGTTCGGGAGACTTTGGGCCGACCGAACCACGTCTGATGCCTGAGAACCGGGAGACTGGTGAATTTTTGTGCAGTCTCCCGGACATATTTGCCTTCCTGTTACAGCATTTCGATGGCGCAGGCCATGGACACGCCGCCACCGCCGCAAAGGGTGGCAAGTCCCAGCGTGTTGCCGCGTTTTTTCATGGCATGAATCAGGGTGACCATGATCCGGGCGCCGGTGGCGCCCACGGGATGTCCCAGACCGATGCCTGAGCCGTTGATATTGGTGATCTCGCGATTCAGATTCAGTTCTTTTTCGCAGCCGATGTACTGGGCGGCAAATGCCTCGTTAAGTTCGATCAGCTCGAAATCTCCGAGCTTCAACTTGTTCTTTTCAAGCAGGTTTTTAACCGCCGGAATCGGGGACAGGCCCATGACCGCCGGATGGCATCCGCCCCGTGATGCGGCCCTGATCCGGGCGATGGGGATCAGGCCCAGCTCTTTGGCTTTTTCGGCAGACATGATGATCATGGCGGCTGATCCGTCATTCAGGCCGCTGGAATTGCCGGCCGTGACCTTGCCGGTTTTGGGAATGAATCCCGGGGGCAGTTTTTGCAGTTGCTCCAGGGTCAGGCCGGGCCGGAAATGTTCGTCCTTGTCGAAAATAACCGGGGCCTTTTTTCTCTGGGGAACTTCAACCGGAACGATTTCCGCCTGAAACGAGCCGTCTTTGGTGGCCCGTTCGGCGTTGTTGTGGCTTCTCAGGGCCACTTCATCCATTTCCTCGCGACTGATGTTGTGAAGATGGGCCACAAATTCGGCTGTCTGCCCCATGATATAGGGTTTTCCGGCAAAAAATTTGGCCGGAGCCTCTTCCAGGTTCAGTGGGGCTGTGGCATCCAGGGGCATGATGTGTGAGCCGCAGTGCAGGGCATGAATCATGGCATCCACAAACTGCTGATCCTGAAGCCGGCATCCCCAGCGGGCGTTGGGGACCGTGTAGGGAACGCCGGACATGTGCTCCACACCGCCGGCCAGAATGATATCGGCCATGCCGGCCTGAATCATGGCCATGCCGGAAACCACGGCCTCCATTCCGGAAATGCAGACCCGGTTGATGGTGGCGGCGGTTACAGATTCCGGAATGCCTGCCATGAGAGCCGCCACCCGTGTGGTGTTCAGGGTGTCGTGATGCTCCAGGCAGCACCCGTAACGCACATCATCAATCAGTGCCGGGTCGATATTGTTGGCCCGTCTGATGGCTTCTTTCATGGTGATGCTGGCCAGGGTGGCGCCGTTCAAATCTTTCAAAGCGCCGCCAAACGCACCGATGGCGGTGCGGCAGGCGGAAACAATTACAACTTCTTTCATTGGGTTGGCTCCTTTAGTATTTCATATTTTGCTGAAGGTAACATTTCAATTCCACGGCCTATAACCTCGAAATAAACCGAACACGGTTTGTATACCTCTTTTAACCCAAAACGCAACACTCAAAACGTTTTTCTATTTGCCCCCGAAGGCATCATCGGAAAGATCTGTTGCCGTGCTGTCTGCTGCCAGAATAACCGCCATTTTCCCGTGTGACACGGGAAGAACCGTGTTGATAAAGAACCTGGCGCTGGCAATTTGCCCTTCATAAAATACCGCATCCTTGCCCTTTGCACCTGCCTGGAGTTTCTGGGCTGCCACAGCCGCCCGCCAAAGCAGCATCCATGCCAGGACCGTATCGCCGGTCACATCCATGAACGTATAGGCATGGGAATACGCGGTCAATGCCTTGTCGGATGCGGCCATGCCGCCGATAAAACCAGCCGTCTTTTCCAGTTCTGCCGTAACTGCCGCAGTTTTTTCGGCCATATCTTCAAGACCGGTCAGTTTTTTTGCGGTTTCGATGGTTTTCCGGATTTCAAACAGAAGATCCCGGAAGGACTGCCCTTTGTTCAACCCCAGTTTTCTTCCCAACAGATCCATGGCCTGAATGCCGTTGGTACCTTCGTAGATATGGGTAATTTTGCAATCCCGCAGGTACTGTTCCTGAAGATATTCCTTGGTATAACCGTATCCACCAAAAATCTGTACGCCCTGGCTGCATATCTCAAAGGACCTGTCCGAGACATAGCCCTTGGCAATGGGAATCAACAGATCGATGAGTCCCTGATATCGGGCTTTTTCTGCCGGATCACTGCTGATGCGGATATTATCTTCGCAAAAGCCGGTGAAATAGAGAAGGCTCCGGCATCCCTCGGTATAGGCCTTCATGCTCAGGAGCATCCGGCGGACATCCGGATGCTGGATGATGGGAACCGGCGCCGCATCTTTTCCCCCCGCCAGAAGATGCCTGCCCTGAACGCGTTCCCGGGCATAGTTCAGCGCATTCTGGAATGACGCACACGCACATCCCAGCGCCTGCATGCCCACATCCAGACGGGCTTCGTTCATCATGACAAACATGGCCCGCATGCCCTTGTTTTCATCACCCAAAAGGGTTCCCCGGCATTGGCCCTTGCTGCCCAGGGTCATGGAACAGGTCGGACTGCTGTGAATGCCCATCTTTTCCTCGATCCCGGTACAAATCACGTCGTTGGGCCCTCCCAGACTGCCGTCGTCATTGACCCATATTTTCGGGACCAGGAACAGCGAAATACCGGATGTTCCGGCAGGTGCGCCTTCGATCCGGGCCAGGACCGGATGGATGATGTTCTCGGTCAGGTCGTGTTCCCCGCTGGAAATGAAAATCTTGTTTCCGGTAATGGAATACGCGCCATCCGGATTTTTGACCGCGGTGGTTGTCAGGGCGCCCACATCCGAGCCTGCCTGGGGTTCGGTCAGAAGCATGGTCCCACCCCAACGGCCGGTGTACATATTTTTCAGAAAGAGCTTTTTCTGTTTTTCCGTACCGAATTTTTCCACCAGTTTCCCGGCCCCGTGGATCAGCAGGATGGCCAGAGTAAACGGAAAATTGGCCCCGTGAAAATAATTTTTTACTGCCAGGGAAACGGTTGCCGGCATGCCCTGGCCTCCCCATCCGGGATCATCACACAAGGAGAGCCATTCCCCTTCTTTGAACAGTTCGTACACGCGATGATAGGATTCCGGCACCCGGACTGTGCCATTTTCAAATTTGCATCCCTCTTCATCACCGATTTTCAGGACAGGCAACATTTCCTTCACAGCCAGATTACGGGCTTCGGAGATGATGAGATCCACTGTTTTTTTGGTGAACTCTGAAAAGTGTTCGTGTTTTGAGAGCTTTTCAACTTCGAGTTGTTCGTGAAGAACAAAATCCACATCCCGCTTGTCGGTAATTACCTGCGCCATAATGGAGTCTCCTTTGTTAACGGTTGAGTTTATTGTGAAAATACAAAAACAGTTTTAAGTTTTACGTGTGACGTTTTAAGTGAAAAACAGTATATGCCATTTTCATGGATGGGGGTGAACCATCGAGAATGATGCATGCTCGTTTACCGTGAAAATACAGTGTTTAAACATGAATCGTGGTGGTCTGGTTCCAAACTTGTCCGATGTCAAGGCCTGGAGTGTCAAAACACAATTTTGACACAACCTGTTTAACATGACAAACTGTCTGAAAATACATGACCCAATGTGTATTCAACGGTTTGTTCGCTTTATGTCAAAATTTCATTTTGACACTCCAATGGGCCAAATTGGAACCAAGGCATTTATTTCCATCCCCGGGGGCGAACGCACCCGGAACGATTTATGAGCGTTTACAGTTATGGACAGGCCGTCTGAATGCGGGTTGCAGCACCTTCAGCCTTCAGCCTTCAGCCTTTACGCACACCTGTCTCCAGGTGCGGCCCATAAACATAGCACAAGTCGTGCCAATTCAAATTAAAATGACAATTCAAATAGATATCATATCGGACTTGAAAATCAGTTCTATGGAACAGTTATAACTGTACTATTGGCCGGTTTTGCAATATAACTGTTCCATGGTCAATTTTTATGACCCTTACCCGATATCTCTCCCGCCGGGAGAGGGATTCAATGGAAATAGAAATTTATGTCTGGTTAATGGTTATATCCATTCCTGTCAAGAAGGGATTCATCACTTTTGAAAATGAATCTTCGTGAATGCCATCACGCTACCGGGGAAACCATGAATATCGATGAAAAAGATTTCTTCCGGCAGGTCACGCTCCGGATCTGCGGCAGCCTGGAAATAGAAAAAGCCCTGTGGCAATGTCTTCTGTATATCCGGAATTTTCTGCCGGCCAGCCAGATGAGCCTGCATATTTATCACCGCGATATTGGCGTTGTAGAGACCGTGGCAAGCGCCACCCGTGACGGATTCAAGGCACTTGCCCTGAATTCCCGCCTCTCGGATCTGACGCGAAAAAACATTGAAAAACAGGGACTGAACCGGGTCCGGGCCATTGCCAGGCTCGGAGATGATCCGGTCTGTAGTCCGGTAGCTGAAAAATTCAATGCCCTGGATCTGCCGGCGGTTGTTTCCGATCTGGTTCTGGAGGGAAAACTCCTGGGGATTCTGGCCATTTTCGGGAATGGCCGAATCCGGTTCACGCAGGAACATGTCCGGCTCATCAGCGCCATCAACGAACCTTTTGCCGTAGCCCTGACCAACAGTCTTCGGTATCGTGAGCTGCAGAAACTGAGAGATCTTCTGGCGGACGACAGCCGGTATTTTCAGGATGAACTGCGGCGGATGGTTGGTGAAGACGTCATTGGCGCGGATTTCGGGCTGAAATCCGTCATGGATCTGGTCCGTCAGGTGGCGCCGATGGACAGCCCGGTGCTGCTGCTGGGTGAAACCGGGTCCGGCAAGGAGGTGGTGGCCAATGCCATTCACAAAACATCTTTCCGCAGACAGGCGCCTTTCATCAAGGTCAATTGTGGCGCCATTCCACCGACACTGATGGACAGCGAATTGTTCGGACACGAAAAAGGCGCCTTTACCGGAGCCCTTTCCCAGAAACGGGGAAGAATCGAGCGGGCGCACTCCGGTACCCTGTTTCTGGATGAAATCGGGGAACTGTCCCCGGACGCGCAGGTTCGACTGTTGCGCGTACTCCAGGAAAAAGAGATCGAACGTGTCGGCGGTTCCGGGCCCACCCCGGTGGATATCCGCGTCATTGCCGCGACCCACCGGAATCTGGAAAGCATGATGGGCAGAGGTACATTCCGGGAGGATTTGTATTTTCGCCTGCGGGTTTTTCCGATCCCCATTCCGCCCCTGCGAAACCGGATGATGGATTTGCCGGCCCTGGTGCAGTATTTTATTCAGAAAAAAGCCCGGGAGATGAAACGAAGTCCAGCACCGGGACTGACGTCCGGCGCGTTGGACCGCCTGATGGCCTACCACTGGCCCGGCAATGTCCGGGAACTGGAAAACGCAGTGGAACGGGCCCTGATTCTCAGCCGGGGTGAACCGCTGGTCTTTGACGATATCGCCCCAAAAACCGATAAAAGCCCCGGCATTATCGCTTTTCCATTATCAACCCCGATAGCGGAAAACCTGGATATGGACGCCATGACGCGCCAGCATATCCATCGCATTCTGGATTTATGCAAAGGCCGCGTGGAAGGGGAAAATGGGGCCGCCAGGCGCCTGAACGTTCACCCCTCCACCCTTCGAAAACGGATGCGAAAACTGGGGATTCCGTTTGGCCGAAAAGCCATCGGCCGGTTATGAATTGACGTTATAAAACGAATTGCGGCCCCGGGCCAAAACTGCCTGCTGATCACTGACCACTTTAATGACAGGGAGAGAACATGGACTTCAAATGGCATATCGAAACCGCATGGAAACAGACATTTTCCAATATCATTCCCCTTATCCTGATGACACTGGTCATGGTGCTGGTCACCGGACTGACTTTCGGCATTCTGGGACCGGTGACAATGGCCGGATATATTCATTCCATCCTTTTGATGCTCCGCGATGGGCGTGAACCCAAAATCCAGGACATTTTTTCGCAGATGAATCTCTTCTTTCCGCTGCTGGGATTTGCTGTCGTCGTACTGATTGCAATTGTCGCCGGATTTTTGATGCTTTTGTTGCCCGGCTTTCTGATGGCTCTCGGGGTGACTTTCTGCTGCCTGTATATGCCGCCGCTGATGACGGACAGAAATCTGGGGATTGTGGATGCCCTGAAGGAAAGCTACCGGATGGCGGTGAAAGAGCAAATTCTGGATCACGTCATCGTTGTGGCGCTTTATCTGGGAATCCTTGCCCTTGGGGGAACCATCTTTGTCGGGTTTCTCTTTGCCTGTCCGCTGGCAAATGTTTTTCTGGTATCGATTTATAATGAAAAATCAGGCGGAACGCCTGTCATCCATCTGTAGAGACAAGGCATGCCTTATCTCTACCGCCCGACCGTGAACGGCCGGTGTGAGGGACACGGAAATTGTAACCGACTGCAGTATATGACAGAAAACAGGAGTATCCATGAAACCAAGAATAAAAATCGCCACTGCCAGAACCCCGGATGGCGGCGAATTGGCACTGTATCAGCATGACCGTGACTTTTTTATAACGGTCAACGGTCAGGATCTGATGCACAGTCGCCAAAATGAATCGGAACTGGAACTGGCGCGGTTGGGGTGCAGGCATCTGGCGGGCTATAAGTCGCCCCGCATACTTGTCGGCGGCCTGGGGATGGGCTATACCCTGCGCCAGACACTCGACATGTTTGGCCCCAACGCCCGGGTGGTGGTGGGTGAACTGGTTGATGCGGTGATCGAATGGAACCGGGAGTTTCTCGGAGCACTCAACGGACATCCCCTGTCAGACCCGCGCGTCCAAATCGAGACAGGCGATATTGTCGGGCTTGTCTCACGATCCAATCGTCAATTCGATGCGATCCTTCTGGATGTGGACAACGGCCCCGAGGCAATGACGGATGCCGGCAACCAGCGCCTGTACAGCCATGAAGGCATTCTGTCATGTCGCGGCGCGCTTGCCAAAAAAGGATGCCTGGCGGTGTGGTCGGCGGAGCCCAACAAAAAATATGAACAACTGCTGATGCAGTGCGGCTTTCATGTACGCCGTTTCAGGGTTCCTGCCGGCAAGGGAAGCAAATCCCAGTCACGTTTCATATGGGTCGCTTCGGAGGATGAGGCGATCCTTCCACCAGGTGGTGGCGAGCCGCGCCCGACTAAAAAAGACCGGCCCAAAAACTACCGCCGTCACACGCGAAAGGTTTGAAATTTATAATTTGAAAAACGATGAAAACCATCTGGCGCGCGCACAGGCACGTGCCGAACAGGAGCAAAGACATGATCGAAATCATCAGGGCAGACAAACGGCATTTTTCGGACTTTGGTTGGTTGAAAACGTACTGGCTGTTCTCGTTTTCGGACTACTTCGATCCCCACAACATCCAGTTTGGCCCACTTCGGGTATTCAATGATGACATCGTTGAACCCGGCACAGGGTATCCCACGCATCCCCACGAAGAAATGGAGATCGTGACGATCATGCTCGATGGCGAGATGACCCATCAGGACAGCATGGGCAACAGGGCAGTTGTCAAGGCCGGGGATGTTCTCCGGTTGTCGGCAGGAACAGGCCTCACTCACTCCGAATTCAATCAGTTTGACAGGCCGGCTCATTTTTGCCATATCTGGATATTTCCGGACATCCCTGGTCTGGAGCCAAAATATTATCAGAAACATTACCCGTCGTCGGACTGGCAGAACCGGCTGCTCCCGGTGGCGTCCGGCCAGGACTTTTCAGGAACCGTGACCATTCATGCAGACGCCACCATCTACCGCTGCGCACTGGAACCCGGGAAGGATGTCATCCATGAGACCACCACAGGACGCAGGATATTTGTTTATGTGACCGATGGGCAAATAACGGCAAACGGCGAGACATTGACGGCAAAAGACCAGGCCCGAATGGACATCGAAGAGCCGCTGATTCTCAAAGCGCAGCAGCAAACAGAACTGATCCTGATCGATGTTCCGTCATGCAGGGGCTGGGGGTTCAGCCAAGAGACGCTGAAAGGCATGAAGAAATAGGGGGGCGTGGAGGCTGTAGGTCAGGTTGGCCGGTTGTATGGCCTACCTGACATTGCCGGAGAGCATTCCGGCTGTATGGCCTGTCAGGGAACTCCCGTTGGTCGCACCCTGACCTACCGGCTGTTCGTAGTGACGCCGTCAGGCGTTTTTTATAATGCCCTTACGGGCACACTACGAACAGGGGAAAGCATTCCGGCCGAATGCCATTTTCACGGTAAATTGTCACAATTGGAATTGCAGCCAGCTTAAAAATGCGGCTTCAGATTGGCGGCGCTGCATTGCTGTCCAGGGCCTTTGCAACGGCTTCTTTCAATTCGGACAGGGTGTAGGGTTTTTGAAGGATGGCCTGGGGCTTTTCAGACACACAGCTATCCAACGCCTGTTCCTCCTCATAACCCGTGACCAGAATAACCGGAATACAGGGTCTGATGGCCCGCAATGCCTTCAGCAGCGCCACACCACCCATATTCGGCATGGTTAAATCGGAAAACACCAGACAAATCCGGTCTTTATTTTTCCTGTAAAGATTTATGGCTTCCACACCATCATTGGCCGGTATCACCTCAAATCCAATCCGTTTCAGCATGACTGTTGCCACATCCCGGACCATTTCCTCATCTTCCGCCAACAGCACGGCGCCGCTTCCGATATGGTTTTGAGGCTGAATCGGGCGATCGATCCGGGATTGAGACAGGTCTTCCGGCAGCATGGGCAGAAACACCTGGAAAATACTTCCCTGACCAATTTTGCTTTCAACACAGATACAGCCATTCAGGGATTTGACGATCCCCAGAACCATGGACAGACCCAGTCCCCTGCCCGTAAACCGGGTCGTAAAAAAGGGATCAAACAACAGGGGGATATTGGCTTCATGGATTCCACTGCCGGTATCCGATATTTCCAGAGCGGCAAACAACACATCATCCGATGGCTGAAAATCAACCGGAAACCGGTTTTCTTGGGGAATATCCGCTGCGTGCACTGCTGTGACGGACAATCGGATTCCGCCGGAGAGTTCAGTCATCGCTTCCGTGGCATTGGTTATCAGGGGGGTCAGAACCTGCTGCTGAATCTGGTGACGGTTTGCACGGATAACCGGGCCTGGAGATGGCAGTTGAATATCCAGGGTCACTGTGGCGGGCAGGGCGGCCTGAAACAGGGGCAGCATCTGGCGGCAGGAATCCGAAATATCCATGGGATGGGACTGTGTGGTGGTATGTCCCAGACAGGTCAGCATCAATCCGCTGACATCGGCTGCCCGTCGCGCAGACACGGATGCATGGTCCAGAAAATGGTGGCTGTCGGATTCTTTTGGAAGGTCTTCCATGGCCAGTTCCAGGTTGCCCATGACCACGGCAAGCTGGTTGTTGAAGGTATGGGCGATGGCTCCGGCCATACGGGCCAGGCTTTCGGATTTCTGAAGCTGCAGCAGTCGACGTTCATATGCCAGCCGCTCGGCTTCATATTGTATTTTTTGGGTGATATCCTGAATGATGACCAAGTAGCCGGATAAATCCAGGCTGTCATTCGGCTCCATAAGGGTTGTCAGAACCGACAGATGAATGGTTCCGGACCGGGTTGTCCGATACAGATTGGCCGAACGGACTTTTTCAAAGTCAAACCGGCTTTCGTAATATACCATCTCTTTGTTTTTCAGTCTGGACCTGATGTCCTCCGTCACATTGGGATCATCGAACAGGTTGAATCCGACAATTTCCTGTTCATCCACGATGCCGAATATTTCGATAAATTTGGGATTGACGGTCTGCAGCTTTCCGTCTGCATCAAAGATTTCGATACCGACCGGCGCCTTTTCAAAGATGGTGCGAAATCGCCTTTCCAGTGATCGCAACAGTGTAATATCATTGCCGGCGCATACCACAAATTCGACCCGGCCCTGCTCATCCAGTTTTGGGGTCTTGGTAATCTGGATCAGACGCCGCTCACCGGATGGCTGGATAAACCATTCTTCGGTGGTTACCGGCAGGCCTGTTTTAAAAACGCGGATATTGCCTTCCCGGAAGACTGCCGCCGCATCCGGGGAGATGAAATCATCCAATTTTTTGTAAGCGATGTCTTTGATGGGCAGTCCCAGAAAATCAGCATGGGCCCGGTTGACTGCGCCATAGGTGTCCGTATCGGTCAAATACCATATCTGTGTCGGGATGGTATCCAGAAGCAGTCGCCGTTCATCAGACTTTTTTTTCAGCAGTGTTTCGGCATATTTCCGGGCGGTGATGTCAATCCCCACTGCCAGAAACCGGGCCGGTTTTCTGTTTTCGTCAAAAAAGGCCCGGTTCTGCCACTCCTGAACCTGCTGGATGCCATCTGTACCCGTAAAGTATTGTTCATGTGATCCGGTGGGGTTTTCAGGGGTCAGGGATGCCAGCAGTTTTCTGACATTATCTTTTTCCCGGTGATCCAGCATATCCAGAAGCCGTTGTCCGACAAGCGCATCTGCGGGGACGCCTGTCAGGGCGGCCAGTGCCGGGTTGACATATGTCAGCGTGCTGTCGGGCAAAAACGAACAGATATAGGCGGGCATTCTTTCCGAAAGCAGTCTGAATCGTTCTTCACTTTCCCGCAGTTCCCGGGTTCGCAGATCCAGAACATCCACGACCCGCATCAGGGAGCGTTCCCGTCGGGCCTTGACACACAGCTCGATGAGATATTCCGGTGTGAACGGCTTGTGAAGATAGGCGGCAGCACCCTGTTTCATCCAGGACAGGGCAAGGGTCGGGTCCGGGTCAGTCGTCATCATGACGCAGACACAATCTGATTTTTTGTTGCGAAAATGGTTCAGCAGCGCATCGCCTTTGCCGTCTGGCAGATGATAATCGATGATGGCCAAATCAAAGGTATCTGTGGAAACGGCCCGGATCGCCTCACTGAGTGTAAAGACCGTATCCGCCTGATATCCGTAAGCTGCAAACGCCTTCTGAAGCATTCGGGCCAGTGTCTGGCTGTCCTCGACAATCAGAACATGCAACCGCGCCCGCATCCGCATCCGCATCCGCTGGCCGCTCAGAATCGATTGTATCTGCTCGATGAAGTGTTTGCCATCCACTGGTGAAGGAAGAAATGCCATCGCCCCCAGATCGGCCGCGATTTGGTCCGGATGTTCGCCGATGAAGGTGGCCGATACCACCAGGATGGGAATATGGTTGAGGGCTGCATATTCGGGAGAACGCAACAGTCGGCAGAATCGCCACCCGTCAATTCCCGGCATGTACAGATCGGTGACAATCAGGACGGGCAGATTGCCTGCATCCTGATCCGGAATCCGGGGCAGGGCAATCATATCCGACAGAGCGGCTTCTGCTTCGGTAAAGACCCGGGACTTCAGGTTGGCTTTACGCACCAGCCCGGACAGTACACTCAGTTGGACAGGGTCGTCGTTGACAATGATGGCATAGGGGATGGGTGAAGGACTGGTTGTGTTCATGAACGACTCCCCGGTCTGTGATTTAAGAAATACTGTAGTGGGTCGCTATTTGCGTGTTTCCCACCACGGGCCTTCACGGCTGGAGGGTCGGAGGGTAGAGACAAGACATGCCTTGTCTCTACAGATGGGAATCGNNTGTGTTATGGCTTGGGAATGACCGATAACGCGGACTATCTCCTGCTGCCGAAACACCATATCAGGCCGAATTGAATGCGCGTAGTCTATGGTCATCATCCGGGCGCGTCAAGAAGATTTGCCGATCCGGACAATATGTACCGCAGTCGGTCACGATTTGCGTGTCCCCCGCCCCGGCCTTTCACGGTCGGACGGTAGAGACAAGNNGACAAGGCATGCCTTGTCTCTACATCGATCATGAAAATCCTCCCGCTTTCATTGCCAGCTTCAACTGATCGAAACGGTTTTCCAGCTCGCCCATGTGTCCGGCTGCAGCGTTCATATCTTTGTTCCAGAGAGTTTTTTCCATTAAAAACGCCACATCCATCAGGCGCATCCCCCCAATATTGCCGGATGCGCCTTTGATGCTATGGGCAATACGCTCTGCTGTCGTGAAATCCTGTTCACCCAGACACTTGTGAAGTTTTCCGATCTGTTTGGAGATGTCTGCNNAATGATCAAAAACCAATGATGACGGCTGGTCGCTTCCACCATTCATCCTTTCGCCTTCATCCTTCCACCGTCATCCTTTCCCACCCGCAGCCACTTATCCAGCACATCGGCCAATGCCCGGGGATCGATCGGCGTGGTAACATAATCGTTCATTCCGGCTTTCAGACAAATTCCCCGATCCTGCTGCATGGCCCGGGCAATTTGTCTGAAAGCCGGAATGAACGAT
>DFZE01000250.1 GCA_002382065.1 Desulfobacteraceae bacterium UBA4064 | reverse complement strand
GTAAACGATCATGAATCATTCCGGGGTTTCTCCCCCCACATATGAAAATGACATGTACCGTTTTAACCCAAAACGCAACACTCAAAACGTTTTTTCCCTCTTTCACGGTAATTCAAGTTGGCAGCAACCCCGGCGACAAATCCTTGTTCCTGGCAATCCAGTTTTCAATCAGAACGATACTGGAGATTATTCCGGCAACCAGGTTAATTTTCATATCCGGATAAAACAGCAGCACCGCGCAGATGCCTGTAATAAACCGTTCCGGCACAGACAGATTCTTCATAAAAAAGCCCACTACCGCCACATTCAAAAAGATGACGGCCATAATGGTGAACAGAAAGCGAATCGCGATAAAACCGAAGGCCTCGATTCCATGCATGGTCTGAAGAACCGGTACGATCAGAAGCGCGGTTCCACATATCGAGATCAAATCCCGGGTTGGAAAACAGACCGGGGATGTGATTGCCATAAATGTTGTACAGCAGAAACACCATCACAATCGTGGGCATGATCGGACCGCTCAACCGGAAAATGACTCCCAGAACCAGCAGAATTTCGCTGTAGGACATGATCATGTCCCATGGCTCGGGCATGATGGACCGGTAAATCAGTTGGTCGTAAGTGACGATCAGATAAATGAATGGCAGAAAGCTGAGCAGGGCGCATGCCATGTTGGACGGTTTCTGCAGTACCGGGACAAGGGTCGGCAGCATGGTGCATATCCATATGAAGACGGCAAACACCTTCAGCGATACCGGCAGGTCAAGCCGCAGCAGTTCGATCATGAGCAGTAGGGTCATGATGGCAAGTGGTATGCCTCCCAGTTTGTGCCGCGGTTTGATCCGCACAAAACTGAGAAGATATCCCAGAAACGCAACCAGAAACACATGGGCAGCACGCTGAACCTGGGTCAGATCCAGCAGTGACACATGCAGGTCGGCCAGCGGCGTAAAGGGATGAATCACCAGATAGAGATGATACAGGGTTCCTATAACGGCTATGATGGCCACCAGCCTGCGGATTACAGCGTCCATAGCAGATCGACCTCCAGGCAGCCATCTTGAACGGTAAAGGTATAAAAGCCCATGTTTAAAATGATTCCCTTCATGGAACAGAAGTTCAAACGATTGCTGGACTCGATGGAAACGGCCCGATTCATGTCATAAACCCCATGGGAATAATATGCTTCGGTCGTTTCATCCGTGGTAACGGAAAAATTCTGGAATCGGTTGTGGATGGCGAAGCCAATGACAACCGGTTGACCGGTTACGGAATTGACAAAGCGGATTTGTCCCGTCTGCCAGCGGAAAAGCACCAGCAGACGGGTCTCGTTATCTGTTCGTATCACGGCTGGCTTGCCCACCAGCGCCAACAGGGTCAGTGCGACCCCGCATACCATCACAACCTGTTTACGCATTTTGATTGCTATTTGAAAAGACCTTTTTCCCTGAAATATTTTACGGCTCCGGGATGAAACGGAATGGCGGTTTTTCCGACAAACTTGGCCGAGTTTTCCAGCGTGGTATCCTTTGCCGGTTTTACCGAAGCGCGGAGCGTTTCGATATTTTCAAAAACAGCCTTGGTGGTATTATAGACCAGATCTTCAGGAGCGGACTCCGGGCAGACAAACATGTTCCAGAATGCCAGGGTTGGTGTATCGACTTCGGTTCCATAAACGGTTTTGGGAATCATCAGGGTGTCTGACAGTCCTGCGAATTCCTTCATGAACGCGGCAACACCGGGATCGGTTTCCGGAAGCGGCACCAGGAAAAGATTCAGTCCTTTTCGTTTGAGGGTGTTGGACAGTTCGACAATGGAGCCTGTGGGCAGCCCGCCGGACCAGACATAGGCATCCAGGGTCCCGTTGGCCAGACCTTCATCCGATTCCTTGGCGCCCAGTTTTTCCCATTTTTTGAATTTGCCGGGATCGACATTTGCCGCTTTCAACAGATTGAGCGCCGTGAATTCTGTTCCGGACCCGGGTGCGCCGGTGGAGACACGTTTGTCCTGAAGGTCGCCCAGTTTGGTGATTCCGGATTTGTCAGTCGTGACAATGTGCAGATAATTGGGATACATCATCCACATAATATTGGCCTTGACCGGTTTTTCCGCAAATTTTTCATGCTTGCCCGTCACCGTGAAGTAGGCGGTATCCGGCAAAACCGTGGCAAAAAAATAGGTTCCTTTGGCAGTATCTGTTTTGTCCCGGATCAGAAGCATGTTGTCAACCGAAGCGGCGGTCTGGATTGCGGTGGCGGATGCGACATTGTTTTTGCTGATGATTTCGGATATCTGGGTTCCATAATAATAATACACGCCGCCAATTCCGCCGGTCGCAATGACTGTTTTTTCCCCTACTGCAAACAGATTGGCGCTGAATAACAGAAAAAATGCCAGTGCGAAAATTCCAATTTTTTCATATCGCTCTCCTTTTCAAAAAATGGTGCAGATGAATAAAAATGCCGCTTCATGTTCATGCGACGGTTGAAACATTAAAAACAGGCATTACATTCTGATACTTATTGAAGTTACCGCGGGCTGTCAAGGCGGAATTTGAATTTTGTTTGTAAAACAAACGCTGTTTATTGTGAAAATGGTTATTCAGGTGCAGAGGGACAAAGTTTAATCGGTAAATGTCCTATCCCGGCTTTGGAAAGCCGGGCTACGATATCGTTTATTGTATCAATCCCAATTTAGGCGATAAAATGACATATCAATTCTCAATAAATTCTGGCAAGAAAAGGGCAATTTTAAAAAATGCTCAGAAACTTTCGGGGACGTTCAGAGGCAGGGGCACGGGGGGAGTACCCAAAATTATTTAGAAATTACACTGACACGGCGGATCACCCGAAAATCATGGTAAATGAAAATTTTCAGAAAGATTTCTGCAGACATCTCATCGGCTGGTATCATTCGGCCCATCGAACGCTTCCCTGGCGCGAAACCCGCAATCCGTATTTTATATGGGTTTCCGAAGCCATGCTCCAGCAGACCCAGGTCCAAACCGTAATTCCGTATTATGGCCGATTTATCGAAACCTTTCCCACCCTCATCCGGCTGGCCGATGCCGATATCCAGGATGTCCTGAAAATATGGGAAGGGCTGGGCTATTACAGCCGGGCACGGCATCTGTATGAAGCCGCCCGAATCGTATGCCGGACGTATGGCGGAACCATACCGGATACATGGGCATCTTTCCGGAAACTGCCCGGCGTGGGAGACTATATTGCGGCGGCGGTTCTCAGTTTTGCGTTCAGGCAACCCCATGCTGTCGTGGATGGAAATGTCAAGCGGGTCCTGGCCCGAATTTTTGAGATCGATGAACCGGTCAATCAGTTGTCAGCCAAACCGGTTTATCAGTCCGTTGCAAAAAGGCTTCTGTCCCTGCACGAACCCGATATGTTCAATCAGGCCGTGATGGAGTTGGGGGCATTGATCTGCACGCCAAAAAATCCCGGTTGTGAAAACTGTCCCATGTCTTCCCTGTGCCGGTCATTTCAAAATCGATCGGTCAGCCAATATCCCAAACGGGTTGAATCCCGATCCGTTCCGACATATGCCGTGTCTGTGGGCATGGTTCAAAACGCACAAAACCGGTTTTTGATCACCAGGCGTGCGGCCAGCGGGCTATTGGGGGGCTTGTGGGAATTTCCGGGCGGGAAGATTCAATTGAACGAAACGCCGGAAACCGCCTGTTTGAGAGAGATTCGGGAAGAGGTCAATCTGAAGGTCCGTATCGTGGAAAATCTGGGAACCATTCGACATGCCTACACCCATTTCAGGATCATTGCATCCGTGTTTCTGGCAACGGCGGATTCCAGTGAGGTTGTGTTAAATGGGCCAGTGGATTATCAGTGGGTTTCACTGGATCAGATTTCCCAATACCCCTTGCCCAAAGCCACCCATAAAATGGTCGCGCTGTTTTTAAGCAAAATGCCCATCCCTTATGTTATCCGGCATGAAAATCATATGGCTGTCCAGAAATGCCGCAACGGCTCCGGATCACGTGCCGACACGGTTCATTCGGGTCAGTTTGTGTCCCACCAGGGAGGCCAGGGCCACCAGCGACGATGAAGTGAATAAATGTTGAATACCGTGTTGCTCAGCCCAAAGACGTCCATCAGCAACCGGTTCAGAATGCCGTTGGTCGGATTGAGCAGCATCGCCCAACTGGCCGTGAAAAGGATGTGGGGGATCATCATGGGAATGATGGTGACAACCCCGAAGAGAAACTAGAAGGGAATGTTGGTGCGGGTATTCATGTAGGCCAGAAAAAGCGCCAGAGCCGTGGCCAGAACGGCTGATTCGGTTGTAAAAATCAGGGTATTCCAGAGAACATCCAGAAAACCCGGATCGGTATAAGCCTCGATATACTTGGCCAATGTAAAATGACCGAATGTACCGAATCCCGATGAAAAGCTGCCGATGGCCAACATGACAACCGGGCAAACGGTCAGAAAACCGACAATAATCAGCACTGATGTGGTCAGAAGGGATTTTTTTTGCATGGCGGTGTTTATGCGGACAGCAGAAAACAGTGGTCCGGCGCAAAGGAGATGACAATTTCATCCCCTTCCCGGATATGGGCCATCGGTTCGATGGTGGTTGTCAGCAGGGTGTCGCCAATCCGGATATCACCCTCATAGGCTTCACCGATAAAAATGAGGTTCTCGGCTTTTCCATGAAACACGTTGCCTGCATGGGTCAACTCTGGCGAGTCGAGTTTGATGAACTCCGGACGCACACACGCCATCGCCGCCTGACCGGCTGGAATTTTTTTGGGCGTTTCGGGCAACAATCTGACCGATGCCCGAATCCACGATGGCGTGACCGTTTTGAAGGGCGCGGACGGTTCCGGGTATCAGGTTGGCGCGGCCGATAAAGTCGGCCACAAATCTCTGGTCGGAATTGAAATAAATCTTTTTGGGGTCACCAATCTCGATAATTTTTCCGCTGCGCATGACCGCAATCTGGTCTGACAGGGCCAGTGCCTCAATCCGGTCATGGGTGACATAAATGGCTGTAATTTTCAATTCGGTCAGAAAATGACGAAGCTGTTTACAGGTCTTTTCCCGAAGCTTCAGAACTCTTGATCTCTTGG
>DFZE01000163.1:9076-10178 GCA_002382065.1 Desulfobacteraceae bacterium UBA4064 | reverse complement strand
TGTCAGTGTCAAATGGCTGGGTGTTTCTCCGATGTCTGCGGTGATTCTGGGCAAGGAGGACTGGTTTTACTGGAACAAGAACCGGCTGGCCGAGGATTTCCGGGGCGCCAATCCCATGACGCCAATTGAAATGGAACACTGGAAAGCCGTGATCGAGGACAGGCAGGAATGGCTGGCCGCACAGGGAATTCAGCATGTGCTGGGCATCACACCCGAAAAGCAGACCATATACCCGGAATATCTGCCGGACCATCTTCAGGCGCACAGAGGCATTACCCGGCTGACCCAGTTGGAAAAATACCTGAAAGAACATTCAACCGTTCAACTAATTGACTGGAAAACCCCGCTTCTGACCGAAAAAAAGAAACAGCAGATTTATTATCGCACCGATACGCACTGGAATTTCCGGGGGGGATTTATCGCCTATCAGACATTGATGGATCGACTGACCGGTTTTTTCCCGGATATTGTCGCCAGACCCCGATCATTTTTTCAGGAGCGGATGATTGTGGACCATGACGGCGGCGATCTGGTCTTTTTAATGGGATTGCAGCATATTTTTCTGGAGGATCAGCCCATTTATAAGCCCCAGTCCCTTTGCAGCGGACGCTGGAAATATAATATTGAATTGGCAGATCGGGGAAGTTATGCCATGGGCTGTAAAACACAAAAACGGGTTGCCGTTGTGTTCCGGGATTCCTATTTCAATTTTATTCTGCCGTTTCTTTCCGAGCATTTCGGAAAGATCATTTATATCTGGGATCAGTACAACCATGCCATGGCCAGACAACTCATCCGGGATATCCAACCCGATCTGGTGATCGAGGAAATTCTGGAACGGTTTCTGATTTATGATGTCAAGGACGCGGAAGGCATGAAAGCCATTCGGAATGACCTGGCTCCGGAGCGTTTCAACCGCTCAAAACACACATATGTCACTTTCGACCGGAAAAGCGGCTTTCCAATCATGCCGGTAAACGATCTGAATATGGTTTCTGACAATTCCGGCCTGATTTTGAAATCTGCCGGAGAAGACCTCCAGCTTCTGCTTCCGGACTGCATACCGGATTCCGCCAGATCCCTGTTCATCAAAATTCAAATC
>DFZE01000163.1:6369-9019 GCA_002382065.1 Desulfobacteraceae bacterium UBA4064 | reverse complement strand
CCGGGAAAACAGCCCGGAACCTATATTCTTCATTTCATGGAGATTCGGGGTATGGATTCCGAAACAATCAGACAGACATCTGCAACGCCACCGAAATCCGAATCCTGATTTTTGAGGCATTTTGACGTGGTTACAGGGTCTGCTCGATTTCAGCCTTCCGGGCTTGAAGCACATCCAGTCTTTTTTTCAGATCCGTCATTTCCTTTTTGATTTTTTTTAATTCTGTCCGGTTCTTTACGGTTGACAGATAATCCGATCCCAGCTCTTCTGCGATGAGCTTCTCGAGTTGACTTCGCAAAATTCTCAGCCAGGGATTGCCTTGCATGGATGCCTTCCGATATTCCAATTTTCCGGCCTTGATGCCGTTTACAATAAAGTTCTGGTCCACACCATATTCCTTGTGGGCCGTTGTATCACTCAGCGTTGCTCCAGCCATGGTCCATTCATTTGATTCAGCCATTTTTCATTCCTTTTGAAATATTTCAGGTTTAATGTGGATTTTTATCTGAATCCAGATTTGCCGTTTCTCATTTTCAGATTTGAGACGGTTATCCGAAAACGCCTGTTTCGGATAATTTGAACGGATTTGCAAGAAAAAATATTATTGGTGTTTTCTTCCGCGGAATTTGATTTGCGTAGTATCCATATGCTATAGCTGGGCGCATTGACAAGTTTTTTCCAGAAGTCAAAAGAAATGATTGTGATGGTCATTGGGTTTGGACGAACAAATCGGGATAACATATCAAAACCATTTTAACCGGAGGAAATATGGCGCAGCCACTGCGTCTGCTTTTTGTGGGTGACGCCACGGAGGAAACCGAAAAACTGGTTCTCCGTTTGAAGCATAATGGCTATGATATTTTCCACATGCGGATTGAAACCGCGGCTGAAATGGAAAATGCCCTGAAGGAATCGGTCTGGGACATGGTCATTCCGAAATATGACATGGTCGGTTTCGGTGGACGGGCCGCTTTGGAAATTGTGAAAACGAAAGGGCTCCGTGTTCCTGTCATTCTTCTATCCGGCGCGGTGGATGAATCCAGCCGGAAGGCAGTCGTCGATGCCGGCGCAATCGACCTGATTGACAGAAACCAGACAGATCGAATGATGGAGGCAATCGAGTTCGAGCTGGAAAAGATACTCCATCCGGATACAACAACGGCCACCCACCAGCCAAAACCGTCAAAAGGACCGGTTCCAAAACCCGGGACAGGTACGCTGTCCGTCCGTCTGTTGACCGGCTTTGCCGGTTCCACCCTGCTGATCCTGATCCTTTGGGGGATTTCTTTCTGGCAGTACCAGGCCACCGGCAGTGCGGTCATGAGCGGGGTTATCCTGATTCTGGCGCTGGTTCTGTCCGCCATCATTTTTTTGATGGTCCACCGGTCCATCACCCATGCCATTCAGTCCCTGGTGCATTCCGGCCGCATTCTGAGCGACGGAAACCTGGAGACACCTTTTCCCGCCCTGGCTATCCGGGAACTGCATGAACTGGGACAAATTCTGGAACGTCTGCGCAGGCAGCTTCAAAAATCCCTTGAAAATCAAAAAAAGGAAACCGACGCCCGCAACCGCACCGAAGATACCCTGCAGCAGGTCCATACCAAACTGACCTGTCAGATGGATGCCATCAGCCGGCGGGCCCATGAGCTTTCCATGCTGAGCAAACTCAGCAGTACCCTTCAAACCTGCAAGGAATACGATGAAGCTTATGATGCCATATATTTTGTACTTCCCAAGCTTCTCCCATCAACTGTCGGCGGACTGTACATGTTAAATGAAGCGGCCGACACCATGGAACCGGTGGCACTGTGGGGCGAAACCCTTACCGGGGCCACGGCTTTTGTTACGGATGACTGCCATGCCCTGCGCAAAGGCCAGGTGTACCGGGTAAAAAATCCGGATACGGAACTCCCATGCCGGCATTTTAAAAATGTTCTGCCGGATGCCGCATCGGTCTGCATTCCCATGATTGCGCAGGGAAGAATCTACGGCCTTTTGCACATCCAGGAAAAACAGCCGCCGGCTGACAGCCCGGCGGAAATGGCCGATGACAGTTTTCATCTGGCGGTGACCGCTGCCGAACAGCTTTCGCTGGCGCTGGCCAATCTGAAGCTGAAAAGTGCCCTGAAACAGCAATCCATCCGGGATGCCCTGACCGGGCTTTTTAACCGGCGGTATCTGGATGAATCCCTGTCAAAGGAAATTGCCCGGGCCGGCCGGTCAGGAACCCCGGTCGGAATTATCATGATCGATATCGATCATTTCAAACGCTTCAATGATACCCACGGTCATGACGCCGGTGATACCGTGCTTCAGTCCGTCGGCAAATTTATCAGTGGTCATGTTCGGGAAGGCGATATCGCCTGCCGGTATGGTGGTGAGGAGTTTACACTGATCATGCCCGGGGCAACACTGGAATCCGCTCATGCGCGGGCCGAGGAATTGCGGAAAGGTGTTATGTCCCTTCAGATCACCCATGCCGGAAAACCATTGGAATCCATCACCCTGTCCCTGGGTGTGGCAACATTTCCCCAGTTCGGAGAAACCGGCGAGTTGGTGATCCAGGCAGCGGATGCCGCGCTTTACCAGGCGAAACACAGTGGCAGAAACCGGACAGAGACAGCATCGGTCTCGATGAAAAAGGCTG
>DFZE01000163.1:0-6299 GCA_002382065.1 Desulfobacteraceae bacterium UBA4064 | reverse complement strand
GCGTTTGGCGCTGTCCACTGATCACTGATCACTAACCCCTGACCACTGATTGTAACGGTAAATTCGATAACACGGCCTTTTTGCGGCGCAATCACATAAGGATGGCAATTCATGAATTTGGTGAAAATGAGTATAGAAGACATTCTGAAACGAATTGATATTCAGACAAACATACAAAAACTGCAATCCGGAAAGAGGGATGAAGTGCTGTCGGCATTGCGGACGCTTGCCAGCGCTGCAGAGTTTTCAAACAGAAAAGATTGCATTATGGTCCTCGCAGGCTACTACGTGCTGGAGGTACGTTCCATCGATGATCTTGAATCATTCATCAGTGCCACAAGGCTTGCGGATTCCGGTGAGCTCGCCCATATCGTCATGAAGGATATCGTGCGTAATCGCGATATATCCAGGCGCAGATTACTGATTGACGATATTGTAAAGATTGTCAGAACAATCAGCAGAAAGTTTGGCGATGAACAGATAGAAGCCCTGAAACAAATGATTGACTCGTCGGTTTGGGGAGAAAAGCTGAAAATCAGGTTCCATGCGATATTCCGTACGGAGCATATGGGCAGTGAATATTGAGAGGCCGCATGAATGCCGGGCCGCCATTGCCGCCAAAGAGACAGGCGCCCGGGTGCTGATGGCATCTAAATCAAAAATCGGGCAGTTGAGCAACACCGATATATCCAAAGGCATTATCGCGGCGTCGGGATTGGGACAGGCCGAAGACAATCCGGATGTTCATTCAGCAGACATGATGACAGGCGGCCGATTCCTGAATGATCCGGCCAAAACGGCTGAAATTGCCGGACGGGCTACCCGGGAGATTGCGTTTTTGCAGAACTGTGGTGCAAAATTCGGCATGGACGGACAAAAATTCCGGCTGATGCATACGGCAGGCCACCGCTTTCCCCGCCATGTATTTTCGGCAACATGGAAGGGCAGTGATATCGTGCTGCCATTGAAGTCTTATGCAAAAGGAATCGGTGTCGATTTTCTTGAAAATATTTTTATAGCACGCCTTTTGGCATTGGATGATGTCATTTCGGGCGCCTGCGGTGTCACCGAAGATGGGCGGTTTGTGGTGATTCAGGCGTCCGCCGTTGTTCTGGCAACCGGCGGTTATGCCCAGGTTTTTCAAAATACCAACAATGTTCCCGGCATTACCGGGGATGGTCATGCCCTGTGCTACGAACTGGGGATACCGGTGCAGGATATGGAATTTGTGCAGTTTTATCCGACCGCAAGGGGAAAGCATGGCAGCCGGCTGCTTCTGAATGAGCGGCTTCTGGCCCAGCCCGGTGTGGCGCTGAAAAATCAAAATGGAGAGGATATTCTCAAGAAACGGGGTATTACCGATTTCATGACCGTCAACCGGGATCAACTGGCGCAATTGATGATGCAGGAGGTCCGGGACGGGACCGTTGTGATGGATCTGACCGCACTGCCGGATGAGACAGCGACTCAGATGACGCCACTGCTGCCGGCATCGTGGTGGAAAGGGCAAAAGGTTTTCCCGGTGGCGCCGACCGCCCATTTTTGCATGGGTGGCGTGGTCACAGATACAGCGGGTCAAACCGGGGTGCGGGGGCTTTTTGCCGTCAGTGAAGTGACAGCGGGTGCGCATGGGGCGAATCGACTGGGCGGCAATGCCCTGGCAGAAATTTTTACGATGGGGGCTGCCGTTGGCGAGGCAGCCGGTATTGCGGCAACCGCAAACCAGATACCCGCCCAAATCGGCCCGATGGCGGAAGCCGAGAAACACCGGCTGGAGAACACGTTTTCGAACCGGGGATCGGCGCCGGATACACTAGGAAGACAACGAACACTGGTTAAAAAACATCGTGGTTCAAAAAGGGGCATCCGGCATGGCATGTCATGCGGTGGATGCAAAATCGAAAGGATCGACCCATGACTGAAAAAACACATCTGTATGTATTGTGGACCAATGACAATCCGCTCACGGCGGAAAAAATGGTATTCATGTACACCATCAATTCCCTGCTTCAGGGGTGGTGGGAAAACGTCACGCTCATTGTCTGGGGCGCACCCACGAAATTGGTCAGTGAGAGTGCGGATATTCAAAAACTGGTCAAAAAAGCCCTGGATGCGGGTGTCCGTATCAGCGCCTGCAAGGCCTGCGCGGATCAGTTGGGCGTAACCGCAACCCTGGAAAATCTGAACATTGACGTCAAATATTGGGGCAAGCCGTTAACGGAACTTTTGAAAGCGGATGAAACGCTGTTGACCATCTGATGTCCCGCATTTCTTCCGTATTTCGTCCATTTTGGGGCGGACGGGTTGAACCACGAAGGACACGAAGACCACGAAGACGTTACCAAAATGTCAGAACAGGTTTATCAGGCGCTCACGATTGGCACATCCGGACTTGAAACCCGTCACGCGTCACAAGTTACCCGTTACCATTTTTTACATGACAGGAGGATTTCCGTAACACAATGAAACTGTTGATCTGTGGAAAAGGCGGCTGTGGAAAAAGCACGGTGGCGGCGCTATTGGCCATTGCCATGAACCGGAGAGGAAAACGGGTTTTGCTGGTGGATGCGGATGAATCCAATATCGGTTTGTATCGCATGCTCGGACTGGATATGCCCGAGCCCCTGATGGACAGCCTGGGCGGAAAATCGGGTTTCCGGGAAAAGACAAAAGCCTCCGGAATGGGTCTCGATGGGTCATCCCGACTGTTTCCGAAAGATCTGACGATAGATGACCTGCCGGAGACGTGCATTGCCAGGTCAAACGGGGTCCGGGCCATGTCGATCGGCAAAATTCACCATTTTGCAGAAGGCTGCGCCTGTCCCATGGGAAACCTGTTCCGGCTGCTCTTTACCTCCCTGCGTTTGGCAGAAGCGGATATGGTGATTGTGGATACTGCTGCGGGTGTGGAGCATTTCGGACGAAGCCTGGACGGGCTTTGTGACCATATTCTATGCGTGGTGGACCCGTCCTATGAATCCATCATGATGGCGAAACGGGTACAGGCGTTTGCCAGAGAGGCCAATTTGCCCCTGTCTGTCATTCTCAACCGGTTGACTCCGGATATTGAAGATGAGCTTGGCGCTGCAATGGCGGATATTGGCATTATGGGACGCCTGCCGGACAGCCGTTCCATTTTTCTGAACAATCTGAAGGGCAACCCCCTTGATCAGGAAATGCCGGAGATGGAATCGGTCTGCGACAGCCTGATTAACCGGTAAAAACAGGGAATTTTCAATCATGATCACCAGAAACGAAATCATATCGGCAGCCCATCGATACGGATTTGAAGATATCGGATTCACGAGTGCCGATCCGTTTGACACCCATCTGGAAATTTTGAAAGCCCGGCAGGAAGAATATGGATAGGCCGAAGCCGTCGGGCTGAGTCTGATGGCGGGAACCGATCCAAAAACCATCATGCCCCGGGCCGAAAGCATTATCGTCCTGATGGAAGTGTATTTTCGAAACGCCTTTCCCCGGGTTCTGGAAGGACATTTTGGCCGGTGCTACCTGGATGACGACCGGGTCACCAAAGATGGATTGAGCGTGCGAATCCGGTCTTTCCGCCATTTTTTGAAAGAAAACGGGATCACGTCCAAAGTGCCCTTCAACCTGCCCCATCGTGCGGCTGCGGCGCGTGCCGGTATGGGCGCATTCGGGAAGAACTGCCTTTTCTATTCCGCCCGGGCCGCCAGACAAAGTTCCTGGGTGCTGCCCATCGCCGTTGTTGTTGACCGACATTTCGATCCGGATTCGCCTTCTCTTGAAATGGGCTGTCCCGACTGGTGTCGAAATGCCTGCATCGTCGCATGCCCGACCCGCGCCCTGAAAGGCAATGGCGCCATCGATCCCCGAAAATGCATTTCCTGGCTGTCCTATTTTGGAGAGGGACTGACACCCAGGGACATGCGGGAGCCCATGGGGACGTATGTTTACGGCTGCGACCGCTGTCAGAATGTGTGTCCACGGAATGCGGGCTGGCTGGCAAAGGATTTGCCAATGAATGAAAGAGCTGCGGCCAAGGTACCGGATTTTGATCTTTCCCGGTTATTGCATATGGACCGGGACTGGTTCAAAACCCATGTCTGGCCCCATATGTTCTATATGTCGCCGGATGATATCTGGCGGTGGAAAATGAATGCGGCGCGGGCCATGGGGAACACCCGGGACCCCATGTATCTGGATGATCTGGCCCGGGCTGTTGAGGGTGAAGCGGATGACCGGGTCCGGGCAATGGCTGTTTGGGCCATTTCCCGGATTGGTGGCGGCACGGCCGAAAAAATTCTGGCGTCGCTGGGTAGAGGGATGGATGGCATTGTTCAGGATGAAATCACAGCCGCCATGTCCGACCAATTTGATGGTAAACAACGGTAATTTTTCAGAGAATACCTGAAGTCGGGATATGCTGTCATGCGTCCCTGATGGCCTTGGGCATGACCAAAAAATATATCGCCCACTACTGAAGATGGCGAAACGGCCAATAAGGAATCCGGACCAGGAATGCGTAACGACAGATACAGCATGTCATTTACTACGGGCAGTCTCTTTCACCGCGAATCGGTGAAACTGGCCGCACTGTATCTTGATCTTGGCGATTGGACCGCTGTTCGAGACAAGGTCATTGCAGAAAATCTACTGCAGTCCAGGACACTGAATACGCTCAAGCGAGTCTGCCGCGAGGTCGTCTCACGGCTTGGGACGTTGAGTCAAGGCGAACTGGAATTCCTTGTTGAGGGCAGCCACCAAGAGCAAGCCTATCTTCTGTGGCTCGCCGTTTGCCGGCGGTACAGATTCATCGCTGATTTTGCCGTCGAAGTGCTTCGAGAGCGCCATATCACACTGAAAGCCAATCTGACCCACGAGGATTTTGATTCCTTCTTCAACCGAAAATCCGAATGGCGCTTGGAACTGGATGAGATTACCCCGGCGACACGAAGCAAATTGCGGCAGATCCTGTTCAAGATACTTCGAGAGGCGGATCTCTTAACGGCCAACAACATGATAAACGCAGCCATGCTCAGCCCGAGACTGTTGGATGTAATCCATCGTGGCAACCGCAGGGATGTTTCGTATTTTCCTGATGTGATAAGGGTGCAGGGGGCAGGTTTCAGGGGGCAGGATGGTTATATGGAGACAGGTCGGGCTGAATTGAAATGAAAGATTATAAAACTGGAAAACATACGACAGATACCCGGCGCCCTGAACCCTGTCACCTGCACCCTGTCCAAGACAGATTTCAGCACCTCTATGCCGTGATCTCGGGCCAGAGGTTTCTCAACAAGCAAGGTCTCGGAAACGAGGTGCCGTTTTTCATCTGTCCCTTCAAGCCGGAAGAGTCCGTTGAAATGGAGAGGCTCCAGCGTCAGTTGGTCAATCGCCTTGACCAGGCCGGTGTCCGGATACTGGAGATCAACCTGTACGACCTTTCGATAGAAATCCTCAAAGAGCGTGATATCTGGAACCAGATACTCGAGATCGAGGCGTCTATCTCCAAAGAGCAGCTCAAAGAACTGCTGCAAGGCGTGCTGGACCCCGAAGCACATCTTGTTCTGGCCATTGCGACCAAACCGACAAGCACGGATTTCGAGGTTCTTTTTCTCTCCGGCGTTGGCGAGGTGTTCCCCTACATCCGTTCGCACAATGTTTTGAATAATTTGCAGAGCACGGCGAAAGAGAACCCAACCGTCATGTTTTTCCCGGGAGCCTACACCCACTCCCTGGAGTCCGGAGCATCTCTTGACCTCTTTGGAAGATTGCATGACGACAAGTACTACCGGGCATTCAACATCTTTCACTGCGANNGTAGGGGAGTAGGGGAGTAGGGGAGGGTGGATGAAATTTGAGGAACTGGAGATTTGGAAGCGGTCTGTTGGGTTGTGTACGGATATATACCGTGCAATGAAAGAGATCAGGGACTATGGGTTTAAAGATCAGATTACGCGATCGGCATTATCCATACCGAGCAACATTGCAGACGGTATTGAACGCGGTTCCGACAATGAGGTGGTTCGGTTCTGCGCCATTGCCCGTGGTTCATGCGGAGAATTGAGAACGCAAATTTTATCGGAATGAAAATTGGTTACATCGATTCGACAATCGGAGAATCACGGCCAGGACTACCCGTTCTCCCGAAAGCTTGATGATCGATTGCACGGGCGCGAGTATGAGCTGGCCATCCATGTCATCAGCCTGTTCCATGAAAACGCCGAAAGCGAGTCCATCCTGCGGATGCAGAGCATGGGGCGTGACGAGCTGCTGGTCCTGATGCCTGTGGATGAACGCCTCGTTCGCGACAT
>DFZE01000054.1 GCA_002382065.1 Desulfobacteraceae bacterium UBA4064 | reverse complement strand
GACCCCGAGCTTTTGTGTCAGCATTTCGGAGCAGATAGAGGCTGCGACGTCCGATCACGTTCCGACCCTGCGGGGATTTGTAAAAGGCTTCCAGATCCCTTACGAATCGGACTTCTCCGGGTGAGTCAAAGGACAGGGGTCGCATTTTCAACGGCACATTGCCATCGTTGACCGGTGTTCCATCCCTGGATGCAAACAGGGGGTGATACAAGTGGCTTTCAAAACAGATGGCCACCATCTGGCCGGCATGCCATCGGTTGGCCTCACCAATCTTTTTGGACTTGATCAGGCCCTGGAGCGTTCGGAGTTTCTTTTCGAATTCACCGCCGGTTTCGGTGTTTTCAATGTCAAAGTGATACGCCCTCACCAGGCCATCATTGGCGGTGACGGTGACCACGTCGTAGAACCGGCCTTCATAAGCGGTTTTCAGTGTCAGATAGAATCGTTGGGTGTAGTCCTGCAGCAGGCGGATGAAAATGTCCTCCTGCTTGTGAATATCGGACATACCGGCAATTTCCAGCTCCGCAAACGGAATCAGCAGGGTGTACCAGTCATCCGGATCGTTCAGGCAGAAATCCGCCAGGCGTGACCGATCAAGCTGCAGATTGCTCCAGCCGTTGCGGTGTTTATACTCCTGAATGGCCAGATATATTCTGTCCAGATCAAAGAGGGCTTTGGTATGGGCTGAAATCTTGCCGCTGTTTCGGAAATCAGGGGGCATGGTCGTTTTGTCGGGTTTTTTCCCTGCGGCCAGGGCGTCCACCCGGGGATACAGGTCCAGTGTGACATGCGGCAGCCGGAGCTTTCCAGCAAATTCATCAGGGATTTCATACAGCTTTGGAAAAAGGGCGCGCTTGAACCCATGAATCTGGTTGTCTCCGTAGCCGTCCTTCAGGGCGAGGGTTTTAAGGTTATGACGCGTGGGCAAATTTTCGGCGGTTTCAAAATCCAGTTGGATCATTTCATCCGGTGGTGTGATCCCTTCTTCTTTCAGATAGTTTTTAAACGTTGCCATATAGCCGGCATTGACGCCGAATATGTTGAGCGTCTCCAGGTGTTCCAGGTGCAACCCCCTGGGGCGTTGACCGGCCGTGGTTCGTTTGAGGGAAAAGCCTTTTCCCTTGAGACGCACCCCGCGACCGAAAAGCTGGATGATTTGAGAGCCCTCTCCTTTGCCCATGTTGAGCAGCCCCATCGTTGATACGCGCCAACTGCTCCAGCCTTCTGTAAATTTACGCGACCCCAGCAACAGGTTCAGACGACTTTCCCGGTTATTGATGGCGCCGAACAGGGAGCCCCCGAAGGCATCGGCATCGGTATCAAACCATGCCTGGTTTTCCGGCTTTTCCACCTCCTTGAACAATCCGGAATCATCGCCGATGTTGATCAGTCCAAACGGATCCGATTCGCCGACACGCAGCAGCAGTTCACCCTTGCAGTTTTTCAGATTGACAACTTTCAGCCGCTGTCTGACCCCGGTGTTGAAGAGCTTTCTGAGAATGTCCGCATACACCTGATCGGCTGTGGTAAAGTGCATGAGCGGGGTGAAGCGGTTCAGAAAAATATTCCGGCCATTGGCGTCCAGAAGCCGGGCGGTGTCGTGCAACAGATCGGCCAGCCACTCTTTGGCTTTGACATCGTCATTCAGAAAGCCTGCCAGAAATTTCAGCACACTCAGGATGTCGGAGTCTTCGCCGGAAACCGTGTTGCCCACAAAAACCCACAGCGGTTTTTCGATATTGAAGTGTTTCATTTGGGCGTGGTGGGCTTCCCAAAGGTATTGCTGCTGATAAAAACTCAACAGGCAGGCAGTGAAGTATTGGCGGGCAGTATCATCATTTTCGTAATCCGCATCCTTTAAATTGAGAATCAGGGAATCCTTGCCATACCCGTCCTCATAGAAAAATTTATAGGAGTAATCGAACAGGATGCTTTTGGCATAGATTTCCCGTATCGCCATGACGCGGGCCATGTGTTTTTCAGTGGGAATCAGGGCCGTCTGGGACAGTTGCCGACTATCGAGTTTCCGAAGATCCGTTGTGTGAAACAGGCTCTTTGCCTTTTTTTTGACCAGTTCTGTCTCTGCCTTGGCCACGGTCAGCCCTTTGGCAACGGCTTGTCCAAAGGTGGCGGAATATTCAAAGGCAAAACCATCCCGGACCAGGGCTTCCCGGCGGCTCATCCAGGCGCCGGCGGCAGTGCCTGCCCCCCGATGCCCTTCATCCACCAAAACCAGGTTGTTGCCTTCAAAGGATTCCACGGCTACTGTTTTGTCACCGGTCTCTTCGCCCAGCTTGTTGATGTCGATGATCTCCACCTCGCCTCTGAGCACGGCGCTGCGATTCTTGTCAAACAGGCGACATCGGCGAAATCCCGACAGTTTCAATTCGTGAAGGTGTTGGTGGGAAAGGCCCTCGTTGGGTGTCAACAGGATGATTTTGTGAGGAAAACTGTTTGTATGACCGGACTGGAAATAGTGCAGATACTGATGGATGTTGACATGCAGCAGAAGGGTTTTGCCGCTGCCGGTGGCATTCCAGAAGGCCAGCTTGTTCAAATCGTCGGCGCCGAAGGGTTGAAAGCGGTGTTCGGTGGGTTCTTCTTCATTATACAGTTGCAGCGTCTCGTTCAGGCCGTTCAGCAACTGCTGACGGTGGTTGAAATACCAGTCCAGATATATCTCCGTGAACAGCAGCGAGAGATACTGGAAGTATTTCATATGGAGCACGGTATCTTCGGTCCGGTTGCGCTGTTCGGTGATGGCCTGCCAATGCCCGGCAATGTTCAGATCGTATCGACAAAGGTCCTGTTCGCTGATGCGATCGGAATTGAACAGACGATTCTGCAGCAGGGCTTGAAAAAATCCGGTCTGGCCGTCGGCTGCCATACCCTCATTGCGGTCTTCGCCCAGTCCGTTTTTCAAAGCCTGAAGGGTCCAGCCTTCAAAAAAGCCCATCATCCAGCTATTGAGCACCAGCTCCTTGTGGAAGCTTCGCCGGGCCATCAGGCATCCTCCCCGGAAAACATCCGGCTGAAAAATTCCGGCTCGATCTGACGCATTTTCATCGTTCTGGTCACGCCGCCTTCCGCCTCAGTGCTGGTGAACACAGTGGGGATGTTGTGGTCGCCGTTGATATAGATCAGGTCAAATGGATTGCTTTCCGGGCTGACGTCAAGGCTTTCGAGCAGCCGGTTCAGGGTCTCGTGGTTGACCTGCTGCACATCACGCCACAGGATGAGCGTTTTTTCACCAGAGGGCAGCCGGCCGGTAACCAGGGCGTATCCGTTTGCGCGCTGCATGTCGATGCGTGTGACCCGCAGACCTATGAGATAGTTGAAGGTTTCCACCAGATCGATGCGTCGCACCTCATACGCCCCGGCTGAATCCAATGCCACTTTCAGTTTGCAGTCAAAAGGACAGTCGAAGTGATCCACCGACAGCAGGGACCCACGGCTTTCAATCTCCAGCATATAATGCAGCAGATAGTCTTCCCTGACAGATGGCATGAAGGTATCCAGCGCCAGTTGCTGTTGAGGGGTGCGGCGCAGCTCCAGGTTGTTCAGCGTATCTTCATAGCTTTCGATTTTGAGGACTTTGAAGGCGTGGGAAATGCCGGTGTCCGGAGAGGTGGCTTTGCCGTCTTTCCAGTCCGCGGAATAGACGACCTTCTGGATGCGGGGTTTCAATACTGTGTCAAAATATTCGCCCTGTTCGACGAGGATGTATTTGCGCTTGCCATTGTCTTCACGATTCAGGTTGATGACGGCATGGCCGGTGGTGCCGGAGCCGGCGAAATAATCCATGCAAATATCCATGCACCCACTTCTCATCCCAGCAATGCTTATCGAATCTTCAACAGCAAATATTGATTTGGGATAAGAGAAAGGCTGATATTCGATAAAAAAATGTTTCACCAGCCCAGTGCCATGCTCGGTTGCAGAATAACGAGAATCAATCCAATTGGTGGTAGGAGTCGCACCTACAGGTTGTCGAAATTTATAATAAACAATTACACCACCTGCTTTTTTTTCTACTTTCAACTCATTAATATTATCAATAGCTGTATCAATGCCCCATCGCCAATTTCTTTCAATGCCATTTTCATCAATAGGATAAACTACCACTTCGTTTGGAAGAGGTTTTTCTTTAGCAACCCATTCAGCCTTTTCCTCTTTCCATTCAAGATCGGGTAAACGAATTCTTTTATCACTCACATAAAAAGGAAAATATGATTTTCTGGCATCATCTCTACGGGAATTTGAACCTCTTTTTCTGAGTAATTCCCACATAAATTTTCCTTGTTTATCCTGTTCTTTATATCTTTTGTTATGAATTTCTGATCTTTTTAGCTTTTGTATCGTTAAATTTGGATTTGTGCATGCAAATATTGCATACTCATGCGCAATAGCAAAACCAGAAGGTACTGGTCGCCCAGATGGATTATTTCTTATTACAACTGTTCCTAAAATTGAGTTCATTCCAAGAGATTGTTGAATTATGGTATGCAGCTCTTTTTGTTGGAAATCATCAATAGTTACGCATATCACACCTTGTGTGTTTAAAAAATATTTTGTAAAATCAATAACATTCTTAATAAGTATGATCCATGTCGATATTTTGAATCCATTCTTATAAATAATTGGTGCAGCATCAGTGTTATATGGCGGATCAATATAAATGCATTTCACCTGCTCCCGATACCGTTCCTGCAACAAATTCAACGTCTGAAAATTATCCCCATGAATCAATAGCCCGTCGAGGTTTTCATCCAGATCGTCCATGGATGCCAGCAATGTCTGTTTGAATGTGTCATCAAACAAGGCAGTATCCGCCATCAGGTGTGGGTGTTCCTTCAAATACTGGATGGTTCTTGGTTTGGCCTGATGGAACAGATCGACACGCTTGTCGTCCAGCATCCCCAGTTTTTGCCACTGGTCCCATTGCTTCGGGTTGTCAGCAATCGCCGGATACAGGCTTTCCGGAATACGGTCCAATGTGAAACAATAATGGGCCGAGATCACAAACTTCTTCTTCAGCCAGAGCTTTTTCTGAAAATCTTCCAGTTGGGCGAGAAAGGCAATCAAATCCAGGGCAATAGCGCGCAGGGTCTGAATCATCCGCAGTTTTTTTTCGATGTCGGCAAACGTTTCGGCGCGCTGGATGTCATCCAGGTTCATGACATCGTTTTTGATGTAGAAATCCAGTTCCCGGCGCAGAAATCCGCCCAGGTCCTTATGGATGAAAAAGTCCGCCGTATTTTTGGCAGTGTAGCCGATCAGACATTTTTCCAGTACGGTGCGCTGAGGATTCTTTTCGGTGGGCGCCCGCTGACTCAGATCCAGCCAGCGGGTTTTGACAATGGGATCATCCAGAATGGTTTTTACACCCCGGTTTACCAGCTCATCCTGCCGGGTTCCCTTTGGCATGACTTTGTATTCGAAACGGATGACCAGTCCACCATTTTCTTCGGTAATGGGCAGGAGCTCTTCTTCGTATTCGTCACCGGCTTCATCCGTCACCATTCGGGTGTGCGGCTCAATCAGCACAAAACGGCGCTCCTTGTCATTATCCTTCCGGTTGTCCCTGGCTGTGTCCGCGGCAATCAGTCGAAAACTCACACTGCGTCCATCATCCAGTTTGAAAGCGTAATTGGCGAAGTTTTCACTGCTTTTGGTGTAATACTGGTCCTTGTTCGCCCAATGGAGAACCACCTCTTCACCCGAATAGGGGATGGCGTATGTGTCGCCTCTGTAACGCCGCCGACTGATGAAATCGCCCTGATCGTAATAGCGGGAAAAGAAGGTGAGGAGATGGGAAAACACCGCGTTTTCATGTTCAGCGGCGCTCTGGCGCCAGGCTGTCAATTGGTCCTTCAATTCCCGAACCCTGGGCATACTGTCGGGATCGATGCCATCAACCCGGTACTGTTCTTCCTTTTCTTTCAGGGCCTGCTGCAGATGCTCCCCCCCGGCATTTCCTGAATCGGACAGAATCTCACCAACCCTGGTTTTCAGGCGGTTTTCCAGATAGTCAATAATCTCTCCCGCCCGGCAGTTCAGAATGCGATATACACCAAAATCCAGTTCCGGCCGGTCAATCTGGAATATTTCTTTCAACTTGCAGACAAGATCATCATACTTGCTCATAATGTTCTTTCTTAATCAGTGGTTATGGCGCCAACAACATATTCGGTATGATCAAGCAGAAACCGCCATATCGGGACCACCTCAATGAGACCATTTTCAAAGTCGATCTGCTCGCTGTCATTTTTGGTCACGATGAATCCGGTTTTTTTATTCAATTCAGACATTGCCTCAGTCAAAGCGGTTGTTTCCCGTTTTCTGGTTCGCACATCGACCAGGGATTCACAAACCTGGATCAGCATCTGTGAGTGGTCTGGGCAGGGGACGATAAAATCGACCTCCCGTCCGCTTTTCGTCCGGTAATAGTAAATTTGGGGATAAATTCTTCTGAGGGCGATAAACACCAGGTTTTCCAGAAGATGTCCGGTATTTGCGAGAATCCCGGATGAGACGGATGTGACCAAAGCGTGATCGATGCAATAAATTTTTTTGGGATTCGTGTTGCTGCCACAACCTGTAAATGCCTGGGGATACCTGTGGACAAATGTGTTTCCTGAAAGTCCAGGATGATTGATTTGATGGTTTCGATCATTTGACGCTTCCGGGTATATTTGTTTCCAGTTTTGCTGATAACCGGTAAAAATTATATCCGGTTCTGCATGTGGATGTCAAAGAGAAGTCAAATTCGATAGCCGTTAATGGATGTCATCTATAGCTTTTCAGATAATGATTTTGGAAAGGTATCAAGGAGAGTATAGGCATCTTATTGGCCATCCCCATTCCCCAAATGGGAATGGGGCGTAATTCGATAACACCACGGCAAATCCGGTTCAGGAAAACGCCGAAGCGCTGCCGCTTTGTTCCGAGCTGTAGTCTCTGAAGAAATTGTTTTATGATGGTATTCCCGGTTTTAAACGCTATATTTTTTGGGCCCCCCACCTGGCCAGTTCTTCACGGAAGATTTTGGAATTGTGCCGTACATCGACGGGAAATGTTTTGGGAAAAAGAACCGTGGTGATGTCCTGGGTCAGAACATGCCGGGATGCCAGTTGAAGCAACTCACTTTCAAGGGCTTTGACATTGATATCCGGATCATTGGGATGGGTTTGGATACAGATGACCGGCATCTGGCGGGGGGCATCCCCCACTCCGACCAGGGCGCTGCGAAAAACCTGGGAGTGGGTATTGAAAATGGCTTCACAGGGAATGGTATAAAGCGGCCCTTTTTCGGTCTGAACCCGGTGACTTTTTCTGCCGCAGTACCATAACCGGCCTTTGCGGTCAATCCATCCCAGATCTCCCATCCGGTGCCACACGTCCTGACCATCCCGAATCTTGTGCAGGGCATCCGCTTCGGCATTTTCAAAATAATGCCGGGTCACCAGATCGCCCCTGACCACAATTTCGCCAATTTCCGAAGTATCCAGAACAAGCTCTTCCGCCCACTGGTTGATAGGCAAATCACTGATTCGAATAATCTGGACATCCAGGCCTTGCAGCGGGGAACCGACGCAAATGCCATAACCTTTTTCCGCCAGTCTGCGCGTCTCGTTCAGAATTTCCTGACTTGAAATCGATGTGACCGGAACCGCCTCGGTGGCGCCATATGGCGTATGGACTTCTGCCGAATCGCACAACATCGCAGAGAACTGCTCGATGTTATCTGCAGAAACGGGCGCGCCGGCAGATACCACCCGCCTGAGAGATGGCAGTTTGATACTGTTCTGCTTTCCAAATCCTCCCACGCGATCCAACAGGGCCGGAGACGCAAACATGTTGGTGATACCCTGGTTGATAATTGCCTCGATAATTTTTTCCGGATCAACCTCGGCCGGTCGGGTAAAGTCCATGTCCGGAATGACCGCCGTCATACCCAACGCCGGGTCAAACAGGGCAAACAGGGGAAAGGTGGGCAAATCAATTTCATCTTCGGCAATTTGAAAATGCGACTGAATGGTCCTGATTTGCGCATCGAAATTGCCATGCGTATAGACCGCACCCTTGGCCGGACCGGTACTCCCGGATGTGAAGAGAATGGCGGCGGTATCGTTTCTGAGGGCGGATACCGGAACATACGGTTGCCAGGGAACTTTACGGATCTGCCGAAGGGTCACCCCGCCCCAAAACCAACGGGGTCCGACCGTGATGGGGATATGAACGCTGCGAAAGGCGCCCGGATGCGTGACCCGGAACGCATGGGCCAGGGGAATACCGATAAATGCCTCGGGTCTGCATTCCCGGATGCATTGGATCATCCCCTTCAACCCCATGCCCGGATCGACAACCACGGGTATGGCGCCGGTTTTGAACAGGGCGAATGTCAGGGCAAAAAAATCCAGACCCGGTCTGATCATGATCAGGGTGCGGACGCCTTTCCCAACCCCGACAGATTCCAGGCCATGCGCCAGACAGTCGGATTCCATATCCAACTGCCGAAAGGTCAGATGGGTGTAGGTTACCCGGCCGTCATCGTCCCGGCCGGACGGAAAGACCACGGCCCGTTTGTAGGGCTGAATACGGGCCATCTGGGTGAGCAGTGACGCAATGTTCAATATTTTATCTTTTGAAGGATTCATGTGTGATCCATAAATGTATTTCAGATTTAAAATCTGGATAAGCCGTTTTGCAGGACAGCAAAAACGATTGTATCGTTTGAACGGTCATAATCTGCGGGTTCCATATACAGAAGACAGAAGACAGAAGACAGAAGCCGGAATAAATAGGGAATGGTTGCTGTTTATAAAAATGATATTTTCCTTATTCTGATTCCTGACTCCTGAGTTCTGACTTTTTTTAGTGTTACATCACCCCGGATTTCTTTTCAAGAAATTAAATATTTTTGACAGCACGGCATCCCATTCGTCCTCCAGAAGATAATGACCGGCATTTTCAAACAGATGTGTTTCTGCACGGGGAAACCGCCGTTTCCATTCCAGCAGATAGTCCACATCAAACACGGCATCCCCAAGTCCCCAGAGGATCAGCATTGGAATATGTGACAGATATTTCAGATGCGTTTCGATCCGCTTTATGTATTCCCATGACGGATCAGATATGGAAAGCGGAATATCCTGGACAAATTTCAGCGTGGCGATACGGTTTGCGGGTGAGTCGTAAGGGGCGATGAGACCCGTTTTGGCCGCCTGGGGCAGAGGTTTTTTTGCTCCCAGAATCAATGCGGATCGGGCAAAGAGATTGAGTCGTAAAATCAGAAACCGGGCGAGAGCCGGGCAATGGCGGATGATGGCGAGACGAAGCGGCAGGCCTTTTTGGTGGGGTGGGAAAAACGCTGCCGTGTTCATGACGACGATTCGGGAAATCAATTCCGGATGCATTGTGGCAAATCCCATGCCAATGGCCCCGCCCCAGTCATGCAGGATCAGGTTCAGTTTCCGGTCGAGTCCGAGTCCGGAAACAAAGGATTCCAGATCCCGGATTCGCGCGCCAAGTGTATAGGCATAGGTTTCCGGATCGGGTTTGTCCGACAGGCCGCATCCGATATGATCCGGTGCAATGGTGCGATAATCACCCGACAGACCCTGGATGAGATTTCGAAAATAAAATGACCAGGTGGGATTTCCGTGAACCATGAGGATGGGTTCTCCGGTTCCTTCATCGACATAGTGATAGCGCAACCCGGCAATGGTTTTATAGCGGGATTGAAACGGATATAATGTGTGCCAGTCCATTTTTTGGCTTTTTTGTCAGATGTTGTGTATTGCGTGTGGAATGATGCCTCTAAAAAACTCGGGCTCTGTTCCGGTAACCGGTATCGGCCGGCATTTCCTCTGAAATATCAAATTTGAAATCTGAAATTATTAGGTCATTACCAGTCAATGGCCAGCATCAGACAGTTCAATCCGCTGCCGATACCCAAAAAACCAACCCGGTCACCCGGCCTGAGGAATTCGCGCTCATCTGCAATTGCAGCGGTCATGGGCAGTGACACCGTTCCCATGTTTCCCAGATATTCAAATGTCGTAAAATCCCTGTCCGGTGGTATTCCCAGACTGGCAAGAATGGTTTTCTGATGGGCCGATCCGACCTGATGGCAGATAATTTTATCCGGTCCGTCCGGGCCGATATCAAATGCCTTCCGGAATTTTGAATAGGTTTCAATTCCCAGTCTGACGCCATGCTGCAGCACCCCCACGGAATCGGTCTGCATGAAATGGGGCAGGGTGGATGGAAAGCCGGTATCCGGTCCCCACAGACAGAGCCGATGCCACTGGCTCGCATTCTGTATCACACCGCCCAGCAGTCGATGACCGGTTTTTGGGGACCGGGTCCCGGAAAGAATCACGGCCACCGCGCCGGACCCGCCGGTCAGGGTTGCCAGTGTCTGTTTGAATACCGTCATATCCAGGGTTTCCAGCAGACGGCCGATGACCAGATCGATGATTTCCCGGGAGGTTTCACAGGACACCACCATGCCGGCATCGATCTGGCCCATTTCAATGGCATTGGCCACCAGAATCATGCCGTTCAGCACCCCCAGACACGCATTGGATACATCCAGTATCTGGGTATCGGGACCCAGATTCAGGCCGTGGGCAACGGCACAGGCCGTGGCGGGTTCCAGTTGGTCCCGGCAGACACCGGCATAAATCAGCATGCCAATGTCCGCTCTGGAAACCGTCGATGCGCCCAGTGCCTTCAGGCCGGCCTGCATGGCGCCCTGGTTCATGGAAAATCCCGGATCCCAGTAGCGGCGCTCCCGAATGCCGGTCAGGGTTTCCAGTTGCCCTTTTTTCAGATACCGTTTCTGATACAACGGCGTCAACCGATCCTCAATGTCATCCGATGTCATCACATTGGGCGCCAGTTCGTATCCAAACGCATCGATCATTACCGATTCATACCGCATCAAACCATTCCAATTCCAAAATTTTTCATTTCATATATCCGCAGTCCATCCACTTCCAGAAATCCGTCCGCCAGCATGAAGGGTGTCGGCAATTTCTGAAAGGATGTGATATGGGCCTCGACATCGATTTTTTTGTTTGATGGCACGATCTGCCCCCGGTAGGTCCAGGAATGGTCTCTTCCGGTCACCAGGGTAAACCGCGAATGGGGTGGCAAATCCGATCCACACCGTTCCATCAGGTGGATTTTCAGTAACTGAATGAAAGACTCCAGCCCCAGTGATCCGGGGCAGACCGGATCCTGATAAAAATGCGCCCGGAAGAACCACTCTGCGGCATTCACCCGCTTGCTCCCCCGTATCACGCCCAGGCCATGCGACCCGCCGGTTTCCGACTGAAATTCAATGGTATCGATCATCCGAAGGGCATTGGCCGGCAAACCAAACCCGGGCTGAATGACCGTCTTTGCATCTTCGGGTGCAAATGGCGACAAATCCGTCAAAATGACCGGATATCGGCTGTCTGGTGATACGGGCAGAAATGGGGCCGGATTGCCGTTTCGAATGCCCCGCTGTTCGCCCAGGGCCTGGAGTGTAAAAAAGCCAAAATCCGTGACACCGGCATAAACGGTTTCCCCGTTCCGGGATACGGCTGTCTCGAAAGATTCCAGAATCATGTCACCGGCTGCCGAAACCCGGGTCATTCGGCTTTTCAGCGTCAGGGTTCCGGAATCGGGAAGGACATCCCGGTAAACCTGTGCCGTCCCCCCGAGATTGCGAAAATGAAGATTTTTCTCACGGGTCAGTGCGGAGCCGGCATATGCAGCCAGCCAGCCCGATGTCTGAAGCGCCGTTTCCTGAAGCACACAAAACGGCATGATGCCGGACCGGTCCGCAGAAAAAAACCAGGCGTCCGGGGAAATGTCGTATTCGGCAGTCAGCCAGCCATCCGGCTTCAAAATATTGGGTTTTGGCTCTGCCTGAACAATCCGGTCCAGAAACAGATAGGGAGGCGCCGGCAGCCGGGCCAAAAACCGTCCGCTGTCAAAGGCCTGATAGGCAGGCCCGAATACACGGGAAGGGTTGGCACCCGTTGCAAAGGACTGGATGGCTGCGCGGTCATGAATTGGAGATTTCAAATTTGAAATCTCCAATCTCCAATCCCTTTCCGTCAGGCCGCTCAATTTCATGGTCATGCCGCTGAAATGAACGATCGGCCGGCCATCGGCAACCATCAGGGCATCGGCAATGGCATAGGGCTCCGGATTGAAACCGATCCCGGATATATCAACCGAATAAACGACCCGCCTGGTTTTTGGCGTGACCGGTCCCCGGCATTTCAGTGTACTGACACCGCCGGAAACCGGTTCATAACAGACATCCGGCCGGCTGGAAAACCAGCCCATCCGCAACAGAAAAACCCGAAGCACATGGCTGCAGCATTCATACATCAGGGTGCCCGGCATGACCGGATCATCCACAAAATGACAGGTCAGAAACCAGTCATTGGCATGAATGTCGGCCTCGGCCCGGATACATCCCAGTCCATAGCGCCCCCCTGTCGGATCCATCCGGGTCACCCGGTCGATCAGATGCATTCTGCCACCCGGGAGTCGAAGGTTCTCCGACAACCGGATCCCGTCAAAACCACTTCCAAAACACCCGGCCAGATCGCCCCGGCGCAGCGCATCCAGTTGGGTGCTGTCATAGGATTCCACCATCCGGGGAAACATGGCATACTGATCCGGATCATTTTTTCCGGGTTCATGCTCATGCGCCGGTTCCGCCAGAATGATGCCGCCGGAATTCTCGATTTCCGCCTCTGTAAAAAATCCGGCACATCCATTGGTCATGGTGATAAGCTTTTCGCCGTTGATTTCTCCGGTAAAATTGAAAAAAAACATCCAGGTCTCACCCTGGCGGACAAACCGGTCAATGTGGATGTCATAGCGAATCGTCTCTCCCGGGACCGGAAGCCCCCGGTGAAAGGTCACCCGGGCATCCAGAAGCCGGTAGGCCCGCTTGCCCTGAACCACCAGATCGATTCCCATCCAGGCGCATAAAAACAGATCCGCCTGTCCGGCCTCAACCGAAATGCAGACCGGGGCACTGCCCCCATCCAGATACCATGCACCCGGGAGAACATCGTGTTCCGTGACAATCCGACCTTTTCCCAGAGACCCGCAAACCCCCTCGATGGACAGGATGCGATCCACCAGCATCAGCGGCTCATCCGGAAGTCTGACCCGAACCGGCCAGGTATCGACCACGGCAAAATTTGGCCCCAGAACTGCCGCAGCCGACCCGATTGCAAATTCCATGCACTGTTCCCGTGTAAAGGCGATCTGGCGGATGGGTGGATCGGGACATGACATTACAGCAGGGTTGGCAGTCTGGCCTGCTTTCAGGTTCAGGAGATGACACTGAAGACCGACCGCATCGGCAATGGACCGGCTGGTCTGAATGGTCATGTCCAGAAACTGCTGATGGGCCCCGGATACCGCCTCCGAAACCGTTATCAGGGACTGCATCAAGGGATGATTGGGTTGCGGCATGGGGGACGGGGGGGGCGTACTGGTGGAGTGGGTGGACTGCATGTACGGAGTGGACGGGGTGGACAGATGGCCGGTTGAAAAATCCGAATCTTCCGATCTTCTTATCTTCCCATCTTCCGTTTTTCCGTCCTCTGTCTTCCGTCCTCCGATCTCTGAACTCCGATCTCTGACCTCCGGCCACAGACCGGCAATGCGAACCACCTGCCGATCCGTTTGCGGAGCTACTGGTTCAGACAGGGCGGGCGGCCATGCGGCCTGGCCGTACAGGGCATCCAGTGAAACCGGAATCTGTGCGGCAACCAGATTGCCCAGAAATTTGAGCAGGCTCAGATATTCATCCTCGCCCCGAAAGTTTGCAGACAGGGCCAGATGGGACCGATCTCGCAGAATCCGGTCGATCATGCGGGTACAGGTGGCATGGGGCCCCATTTCCAGAAATATGCGAACCCCGTCTTCCCATGCCTGTCCCACCACTGCCGGAAAATCAAAACCGGAAAGGGCCTGGGCCGTAATGGAATCGGCTGCCGATTCCGGCGTGACCGGATAGGTTTTTGCCAAATGGCAGCCATAATAGTCCATTCCATCCGGCGGCGTGGTGGGAAACAGATGCAGACCCCGGTATTTTTGTTCAACCGGGGTCAGGGCATCACAGTGAACCGTGACAACACCCTCCAGCCACACCGCCTCGCATTTGAGATGCCGAATGACGGCCTCAACCGATGGCCGATTCCCGCCAATCACGCATTCCTCCGGGGTATTGGTGATGAGCAGTCGGACATGGGGCGATTTGCCCAGGACCTGGCGAACCGTTTCCGGCGCATGATGCACGGCTGCGACCGCCCATTCAAAGGGCTCCTCCGGTCCGATGGCCCAGGCCTGTCGCAATGCCGTGCACGGGCCGGCCAGATCCCGTGCAAACAGTTCCGTCTGCTCCATGCGCTGCAGCATGGCATCCCGGTCCGACCAGGCTCCGGTGGCGAACAGGCCTGCGGATTCCCCCAGACTGTAGCCGAGAACCGCATCCGGCCGGATGCCGAATTTCGATACCACCCGGGTCATAAGGCATCCGAACATAACCTGTGCAAAAATGGTATGAACCGGATTGGCGGCCAGCTCAGTCATGGCCTGACGCTGCCAACCATCGGGCCAGGCTGCTTTCCAGGGCGCCAGGTGTTCCGGAATGAGCTGCATCTGAAGTGTTGGCGACGCCACGTCCAGTCCGGCCAGAATATCGGGCCAGACCGCGCCGATTTTCTGGCCCATTCCCGGATAATGATTTCCGGAACCGGGATACACCAGTGCGATTTTCCCGATTTTTTTCATGGGCTCCGGGGAATAGGCGATCCGGCAGGGGCCGGCAATGCGCATGGCGGTTCCGTTTTCTACCGCTGCAATGGCTTCCGGAATGGACTGGATCAGGTGTGTGCCCGATTCGGCAACCATACAGAGAAAACAGGTGGCATCATGGGATTGCCCGGATTCTTCATGCCATATTCGGGCCGCATGGTCCATGAATTGGAAGCGGTTTGCATCCTGAACAAAGGCTTCAAGGCGGCTGAGTCCGGCTATCAGATGGAATGGCGAACATCCCGCAATGACAAACAGCCCGCTGGATTCATACCCCATCGGTCGATTTTTTTCAGGCTGTGCCTGACGCAACGATATGGCTTTGTTCGAAGGTTCATGTTCTTCCAGGACCATCTGGCTGATGGCGCCATCCAGGGTCATGGCGCAAACCATCGCGTTTCGGGCCCCATCCTGCCGGTTTCGGGTCCAGTATTGCGGGGCATGGGGAATATGAAATCCGTCCGATACCATTTCCGGCCATACGGATTTCGGGGCATGCACCATTGGCGGCAAAATCTGATGATACAGGCAGAGACAGGTTTTGACCAGGGATGCCATGCCGGCGGCAGCGCCGGTGTGCCCGATATTGGGTTTGACAGAACCCAGCGCCCGAAATCCCGGTATATGCTGGAACCGGTCAAAAAGCGCCTGTGCTTCAAACCTGTCGTCATGGGGCTCTGCGCTTCCGTGGGTTTCAATCAGGCTGATGGTCCGGGGCGATATGCCGGCTTCATGAATACACCGGTCGAATGCCTGTTTATACGCGGTGATCATCGATTCGTCACGGGCTGGCGTGGCAGTGGCGCTTCCCATGCCGCGAATGACGGCATAAATCCGGTTGCCGTCTGCCAGGGCCTGATCCAGGCGCTTCAGCACAACCGCCGCGGCCCCTTCTCCGGGAAGCGTGCCGTCTGCCATCGGATCAAACGGCGTTATCCCGCGCTGCCCGGTGTACGGACGAATGGCATGCCGGACCAGAATGTTACGGATATCGCCGGCCATATCCACAGCCCCGGCCAGCATGACATCGGCCCGGTTTTGTCTCAGCAGCCTGACGGCCGTCTCCACCGCCCGAAGCCCGGATGTTTCTTCACCCGAGACGGTAAAACCGGGTCCGCCAAAATTCAGTTCCCGTGAAATCCGGCTGGCAATGATCCCGCCCAGCGCCCCCAGGGTTCGGGATGTATTCAGCGGCGGGGCAAAATCCGGATTGTCATGCTGCTGAAGCCATCGCATCTGAAAATCCGTGGCCTCGGGATCAAACGCCATGCCAATGATAACGCCGGCGTCCGGTTTTCTGGATCGCGGGTCAAGCCCGGCATCCAGCCACGCAGCCCGGCTGATTTTCAGCATCAACAGATGCTGAATGACAATATCATTCAATTCTGCAGGGGGTATTTTCAAATCGGCGGGATTCAGAACAAGCCGGTCCAAAAATCCGCCGGAAAGCGACGTCAGTTCAGGAAAACCGAAAATCGCCGCATCCATCCCCTTCCACCGGTGGGGGGGCCGGTCCGAGATGATGGATCTGCCATGAAACACCATGTCCTGAAATTGTGACAGGGATTGGACCGAACCAAAAGCGGCGCCCATGCCAATGATTGCGATCGGACAGGGCGGAATCTCAGGCGTGCAGGATGGGGTGACAGCGCAGGATGGCGCGGACTTGCGGGATGGATGGAATTCCTCCAGCAGCAGATGGGCATTGATGCCCCCGAAGCCAAACGCACTGACGGCTGCCCGTCTGGGCGTTTCGGGGTTCCGGCGACGCCATTTTTCACAGACGGCCTGAACACGAAACGGGCTTTGGGTCAGACCGGTTTTTTCATTGGCCCGGGTAAAATTCAAGGACGGGGGCAGGGTCTTATGGCCGATGGCCAGAAGGGTTTTGATGGCGGCTGCCGCCCCTGCGGCTGTCAGCAGATGTCCGGTCATGGACTTGATGGATCCAATGGGGCATGAACGGGCTTTGGCGCCAGTGTCTTTCCACAGGGCCTTCAGGCTGGCAATTTCCACTGCATCTCCAACCGGCGTTCCCGCACCATGGCATTCGATCAGATCCACATCCGCCGGGTTCCATCCGGCATCGGCATAAGCGGCGGTCATGGCCCGAAGCTGTCCCTCTGTGTCCGGAGCCAGAAGATTTCCCCGCATGTCGTTGGAAATACCGATCCCGCGAATGACCGCATGAATGGTGTCACCATGACGGATGGCATCATCCAAGCGTTTTAAAACCAGAACACCGGCCCCTTCTCCCACAACCAGACCATCGGCATCCTGATCGAATGGCCGGCAGATTCCGGAAGGAGACAGGGCCCGCAGTTGACTGAATCCGACCTGGGTGTAAAGATTGTCCGGCCGGGATACCCCGCCTGCCAGGATCGCATCCGCGGCGCCATCTGTCAGGCTGTCACATCCCAGCTTGATGGCATAAAGCGATGAGGCGCATGCCGCATCCAGGGTGAACGTGGCCCCGCCCAGTCCCAATGCCTGACTGATTACCACAGCCGGAAACGCGGTGACCCGTGCCGAATGGGCCGCTATCCGACCAATCCGCCCCCTCTCCTCTGTTCCCTGGCCTCCGCCCTCTGCACCCCTGTTCCCGAAAATCTTCCGCGTCAGCCGGGATGCCGCATCCGTGGGCAGGGCAATGGCAGCCAGGATGACATCGACCCGGCTTTTATCAATGGATTGGGTATGGCAGGAAGTCCAGGCATGTTTTGCGGCATGAAGCGCCAGATGATGGCCCGGATCAAGATCTTTCAGAAAAGCGGCGTCAAGCTCATACCCGGATGAATCAAAATGAAAATCCCGAATCAGGCAGGCCCGGTCGGAAAGTGTACGGTCCGGCGCCGGAACCTTCGAGACCATGAGGTTCCGGTCTGCAATCCACCGCTCCGAAGGGATGGATGCTGCCATATTCCGTTTCTGGACAATATTTCCCCAAAACTGGCGCGGTTCATCCGCGCCCGGGAAAACACATCCCATGCCAACAATTGCAATCGGTATGTTCATCAGGGGTGTTATAGCTTTTCAGATATAAAATTTCCGCTTTTGACCGGATTGCGGCTATCGCCTTGAGAAGCTCACAGGATGTGCTTTTTGACTCCCATCCCGACCCTGCCCCGATGGGGGCAGGAGGGCTGACGGCCAAACGGTCAGGCGGCCTCTCAATACATACGGCTCATATCTCAATACGGTGAAAGAGCGCAATCACTATCATAAACCATTCAATTGCACAAGAAACGAGTCCGGTTTTAAACCGGCGGGTCTATAACCGGTAAATCAGCGGCTTTTCCCGCGCATCGATTTCTATGCCGATGGTATCCCCGGTTTTGAATCCCAACCGTTTGAAATGACGAACCGTCTGCTGATGATTGGTAAAATGCCAGTACACCATCCAGATGGGATTGCGAACCGTGTCGATACCATACGCATCGTGGCTGCAAAGCTTGACATGGACACGCTCCTTGGCAATGATCGTGTCGGCTTCACCCAAAAACCGGTCGATGATATACAAATGATTGTATAACGCCTTTGAAAGCAGTTGCTGTTTTTCCGGTGTGTCATCCAGGTAGTGATTGGCAACCTGATAGAGCTCATCCGGGCCCCGTATGGAAAGCCCCAGAACCGCAAACCGTTGGTATTTGAGCGCAAAATTTTCCAGCTTTTCGCCATGATTTTTTATGGTGTTCAATATGTCGGATATGGTGGGAACCGGTCCGGAACACCCCAGTATCATATCTTCACACTGACCGATCAGGCTGATATAAAAGGCCTGATTGTCCATGACAAAAACAGGACGTTCCCGGTAATTGCGGCGCTTCCGGATTCGCCTTATACCATCCAGATGAACGGTCCGGTCACTCTCACGCTGCTCCAGCCATTCAAACGCGGAAATGTTTTTTGCCTGCACCACACATATCTCGTTCTCTTCGGAAATGATATATTCGATCTCACAGGGGAACCCGAGACATTTCTGAATGTTGTCAGACAGATCGATCAATTTTCGATCATGGGGTGTGGATGTGATAAAGGGTTCGGTCTGAATTTTATGCAGGGGGTTGCGGCAATACCCGAATTCCCAATGTTCCCCGATTTTTTTGGCCATGACACTGCTGCCCTCAATAAAGGGCATGACCAGAACGCCCATATCTTCCGCGTCGATTTGCGGGCTGCTATTGAATTTTTGCTGGCGAAGAATGCTAAGCCGCTTGTCCGTCATGGCCATTTTGATCATGCGCTTTCGGGCATAGAGAATCCCCCCGATATCCGCATAGGTACTCATGGAATCAAATGTGCCGCCTTTAAACGCATCCTCCTGGGGATGAGCGCTTCTGGCAATGATCTTGTAGTTTTCCCGGTGGGCTTCCAGAAAGGCTTCAATTGCTTCAAGATCATTCTCTTCAAAATCGGATGCCGGTACATATACAAACTCCGGCACATTGAATCCGCAGGCTTTCAAGGCATCCAGATGTTTGACTTTTTCCGGAAGATATGTGCTCATGATGACTCGTTTCCTTTCAATATTCATTCCAGCGGGAGGCGCGTTCCATTGGGACATACCAGGTGCATGACAGGAATCAGGAGACCGGTATTCTGACAACAAAACACGCGCCGCCACCTGGCGCATCTTCAACATGAATGGTTCCATCATGGGCCACAGCAATTTTTCGACAGAGACTCAGTCCAATCCCTATCCCGCCGGTTTCCCGGTTTCTGGAGCCGTCAATCCGGTAAAACGGCTCAAAAATGCGTTCTTTCTCGCGATCCGGCACCCCCGGTCCCCGATCCCATACCCGCAGTTCCACCCAATTTTCCGTTTCCGAGACAGTAATTTCAACAGGTCCCGAATCTGCCGATGACTGTTTCAAGGCATTGTCAATCAGATTCTTTACCAGAATTTTCATCCGCATGACATCAACCAGAAAGGACAATCCGGTCTTTTGGGGCCTGAAAAGAATTCGTGCCTTTTCTTCTTCGAATCCACTCAAAACATCCTCTATCAATGCATTACAGGCAATCCGCTCTTTTATCAACCGGCCATGAGACGCATCAATCCGTGAACTTTCCAGAAGTTCCTGAATCATGCCATCCAGCTCACGCACATCTTCCGCAATGCTCTCCCGGATGAATTCCCAATCCGATGGCGGCATTTCAAGGGCCAGACGAATCCGTGCCAGTGGTGAGCGCAGCTCATGGCTTACATCCACCAGCAGCCGTTCCTTTTGGGCCAGCATTTCCTGAACATGTCCGGTCATTTGATTGAATGCCTCGCCAATCTCGGCAAATTCGTCACGATGTCCGGCCCGGAACCGATAGTCAAAATTCCCCTGTCCCACCTCGGTGATCCCTGAAATCAGAACGCCAATTGGTTTCAGCAAAAGCCTCAGCAGCACAAAACTGCCGCCCAGAACCGTCAGAATCAGCAACAGCGCAATCGCACCCAACTCATAACGAATCCATTGTATGGGCTCTTTTGAAATCGAAAATGCAAAAATAAATCCATCACGGGGGGTGATATAAAACAGCCGTGTTCCGATTCTTCCAACATTGAATTCCTGTGACAGGTGATCCATTTCCTTTTTATAGTCTTCAATGGACGGAAGATTCGGGCCGGAATGCCATTCGGTGCCAGGCCCCCACATCTGTATGTCCAGATACAGTCGTTTGCTGAGCCCGGCCGCGACATTGGTGGATGGCGGCGTACCGATTTCGTGAACAAGCGAATCGATATATGCCTGAAGATTGATAAAAATGGCGGATTCCTGGATGAACCGCGGCTTGACGGCATAGTTGATGCCACCAGCCAGAACGAGCAGGAGCAGTACACAGGTCACGCCATAAATGACCAGCAGGCGCCAGTAAACCGAATGGGTGCCATATCGCGTGGGCTGATGCATCACGCCACCGGAGCGATAAAGAGATATCCACCCCCGTAAATGGTTCGGATAAAAACAGGATGTTTGGGATCGTCACCCAGTTTCTGCCGAATGCGGCTGAGGGTCACATCGATTGTGCGGGTAAACATGTCCGCATTCATGCCCTTGACCTCATCAAGAATCTCGTCGCGGGTACGAACGACACCGGCATGCAGCATCAGGTCTTTCAGAATTTCAAATTCCGCCGGTGAAAATGCCAGATTCTCGCCACGAAGACAGACCTCCCGCCGGTCAAGAAAGACTTCAAGGTCTCCGGACCGGATGCAGGATGGGAAATGCGATGTCACGGGTTTTTGTTGCTGCCCGGTTCTGCGCAGCACAGCCTGAATCCGGGCCACCAGTTCACGGGGTTCAAATGGTTTTGACAGATAATCATCTGCGCCAAGTTCCAGTCCGGCGATTCGATCGCCCGGATCACCACGGGCCGTCAGCATGATGACCGGCAGCTCGGATGTTTTTCGCAGTTGTCGAAGAAATTCAAACCCGTTGGTTTCCGGCAGCATATAATCCAGAATGAGGATATCGGGCTGAAACGTTGCAAGCTGATGCCATGCGTCAGACGGCGCAGGCACACCGAGAACCTCGAATCCGTACTGACTCATGAATTTCACAAGCAGCCGGTTCAGTTTGGCATCGTCATCGATGACCATTACCCGGGGATACGGAGTGGGGGAATCTGTCATAATGAATTGAAAATAGCCATATTCATCAGAATTTACAATTGGAAAATCCGGAGCGGATGGTGAATTTCCGGTTACATTTGTTTACAATTTGTTGCACCGGTGAAAAGATTTTCCCAAGTGACCGTGTTACTGTGAAAATACAGTCGAATGGAAACATATACCATCAAGCTCCGTAGGGGCGACCTGTGTATTCCGNNCTTGATGGAAATAACAGCATCAATTCCACAAACAGGTCGCCCCTACGGGGCTTTTGGAGAAGATATCATTTTCATTCCTGTGGGTGAACCTCACGGAATGATTCACAAAAATTTGCTTTGAAAGGAGCCGACATGAACGCTATGAAAAAAAATATTCAACACGGAGATCATGATGTCAATTCGGACCGGAAAGCGTCGGTCATTCTGATGACATCCATGAATGGCAGGGAAAACAGGGCCAGACCGGTGCGGGAAAGCCTGTCCTGGTTTTCGGAAAAGATGGAACAGGAACTGGCGGTTTTTGACAGTTCCCTGTCTGCATGGGAAACAGAGGCGGCGCTGGCGATTCTGGAGGATCTGGAGGAACAGGTAACCCATCTTCGTTCCAACTTTATTATCGCCATGAAAAGCGGGCAACCCAAGGTTCAGGATTCCGTCATCGACCAGTGTGTTCAGGTGGCCAATCTGGCACACATGATTGCATCCAGCCACCATCCGGTACTCAGCCACTACAGAAACGGGAAATCGGTTGATTGAACAGGCAGTGAGGATGTCTGGCAGAGAAATCGAATGATTGAAAAGCCTGTATCAGCACGCCGGGAAATGTCGAAAAAAATTCGTGATAAAATGCGGAGACACAAGGCCGGCCTGTCTCCGCATTCCGATTGATCTGTATCAGTTTGTCAGCGCCGTATTCAGCATGTCCCCGATCAGCTTGTGAAACCGGGACGGATTGTCAATTTTTCCGCCTTCGCTGATAACGGCCATGTCATACAGCAGTTGGCTGTAATCCTTCAGCAGCGGATTGTCCCGATCGTTGTCATACATGGTCTTGATTTTGGCCATGATGACATGACCCATGTTCAGTTCCAGAACCCGCTTGATTTCCGGGCCCTTCTGTCCGGTCGCCTTCAGAATCTTTTCCATGTACATGCTCATGTCATAGGGATTTCCCGACAGACACGACAGGCTGTCCTTGAGATGGGTGGAGGGTTTGACCTCCTTGATCCGGTCTTCCAGATTCGCCTTGATAAATCCGAACAGGGCGTTGTATTCCTCTTTTTTCTTGTCATCGATCTGATCCACATCCAGATCGCCTTTTTCCGCACTTTTGAAGGGCTTGCCATCAAATTCATGAAGGGATTGCACCACCCATTCATCGATCGGATCGATCATGAGAAGGACCTCAAAGTCCTTTTCCCTCAGTTTTTCAATATGGGGGCTGTTCATGAGAGACGACGGGTTGTCGCCGGTAATATAGTAAATCTCTTTCTGTTCGGCTTTCATGTTGGCGATATATTCGGCCAGGGATATCCATTTGTCACCGGATTTGGTGGTTTTATAGCGGGCCAGACCGGCCAGCCGTTTCTGGTTGTCCATGTCCGTATGAATGCCGACTTTGAGAATATGGCCGAATTCCTTGAAAAACTTTTCATAGGTTTCCTTGTCCATACCCTCCAGGGCTTCCAGGATTTTTTTCACCATATTTTTGCGGATGTTGGTCACCAGACGGTCCTGCTGCAAAATTTCCCGGCTGATGTTCAGATTCAGATCCGGGGCATCCACGACACCTTTGATGAACCGCAAATACTCGGGCATCAGCTCTTCACAGTCCTCCATGATGAGAACCCGCTTGCAGTAAAGCTGAATGCCGTGTTTTTTCTCCGGATTGAACAGATCAAACGGAACCTGGGACGGAATATACAACAGCGCGCTGTATTCGGTGGCGCCTTCGAATTTCAGGTGCAGATGGGTTGAAGGGGGATTCCAGTCATGGCTGATATGTTTGTAGAATTCCTCATATTCTTCTTTGGTGACATCTTTCTTGTCCTTCAGCCAGATGGCCTTCATGGAATTGAGGGTCTCTTCGGCCACAACCTTGCGGGTGGTCTGACCCACGGGCTTTCCATCCTTGTCCAGAATCAGCTCGTTTTCCGGAATGGGCTCATCCTTTTCAACGTCCATGACAATGGGATAGGTCACAAAATCCGAATGCTGCTTGATGATTCTGCGAATGACCCATTCTTCCGTAAAATCGGGCTCGTCTTTTTCGCGCTTTTTCAGATGCAGGGTAATGGTGGCGCCACGGCCCGGCCGGGACGATTCTTCGATGGTATAGGACCCGTCACCCAGGGATTCCCACAGTGTGGCCTTTTCCTCGCCGGCGGCCCGGGTCAGAAGTGTCACCCGATCCGCCACCATGAATGCGCTGTAAAATCCGACCCCGAATTGTCCGATCAGCTCCGGCGTCAGGGCATCCTGCTGCTGGGACTGGGTAATGGCGTCCAGAAACGCAGCGGTGCCGCTCTTTGCGATGGTGCCGATATTTTCAATCACCTCGTTATAGGTCATGCCAATACCGTTGTCGGACACTTCCAGTGTCTGACGAATGCCATCCCGCGTAATTTTGATTTTGAAATCCGAGTCGCTGCCCAGAACTTCGGGTTCGGTCTGAGCCCTGAACCGGAGCTTGTCAATGGCATCAGATGAATTTGATATCAGCTCTCTTAAAAAAATTTCCTTGTTGGAATAAAGCGAATTGATGATGAGATTTAACAACTGCTGAACTTCGGTTTTGAACTGAAATGTTTCCTTTTTCATAATCCGGACGACTCCTGTTTGCCTTAGATGGTCCACTGGAATAAAAGATTAAAACAAAAACGGCATACCTGCTCGATTAATGACAAAAAATTAGCCGAATTTTTGAATTGTCAAGCCGGTATTATGGGTAATATCGCTTTTAAGATAATGATTTTGGGAATGCAGCAGGAAGGGGATAGGCCTTCTCTCGGCCATCCCCGACCGATAACGCACCCAATATCTTTATTTTGAAAGCGATACCAAAGAAAGGGATAAGAGCGGGTTCCCCGATCCGAAACAGAGAACCCGGGGCAGCAGGCAGGTCCGGGGGGAATCCGGTGGTCAAAATGATGAACGGGATTGCGGATGGTTATCCAGATTTCAAATCCCAATTCTTATGGCTTCGCGCCATTATTTTTGATGGCGTCTTCCACCGTATCATAAATCTTGAAAATTCTGTCCATCCGGGTCAGCTTGAAAAGTGTCATGACCGTATTGCAGATGGAACAGATCATCAGCTCCCCTTTTCCGGAAAGGGATTTTAATATCGATATCAGAACACTCAATCCACTGCTGTCAATAAATTCCACATGCGTCAAATCCAGAACGATTCGAAGCGCCCCGTCATTGATCAAGGCATGAAGATTTCCCTTGAAATCCGGCGCGGCAGACGCATCGATCCGGTTGTCCAGTGGTGTCACAATCAGCAAATCTCCCTCGGTACGTGTTTCTATCCGCATCAAACGTCTCCTGTAAACAAGCATGGCATGGCTGAAAGGAAGCCCCATGAATAAAAATAGCCCAAATCGGAATCACCCGGAGCCGGTAGCGATAGTTTTTCCTTTTCGATACCGATACCGGTTGTTTGTCATTTTTTCGCGTGTTCTTGGTTAAAAAATCGGTAGAGGCGACCGGTCGGTCGCCCCTACCCGCGATCTCCGGTATTGGGGAACACCAGCTTTCCACCCAGCATTCCGGCAATCACCGCCGCTGCCAGCATAATCAGATGAAAAACCAGATATATCCAACTGGCAGATGATCCGGACAGTGCCACATCCGGGCTGACACTGCGCCAGATGACCAAAAAAAGACTCAGGGCGGATACGACACCACCGCAAATCATTTTTCCCAGAAACAAATTGCTGATGTAACCCCGATACCGCCGTTTCCAGTCATTCAATCCGGACAAAATGACCAGGGGCATGGACAGCGCCACAAAAATCAGGTTGTAAAACGCCGCACTTTCAAGCGATGGACAATTGAACATCATGGCCAATACCCAAAAAACAACCGATACCGGAAGTACGCCGTTGGGAATGTGTACCGATATGGGGTGTGCGTGATATGTCACCATCAGCTTCTGAATCGTTTCAAGATATGGGTCAAATCGTGACCATTTCGAACCGGATGAATTCCCGGCATCTGTCACCACCGGTTCCCCGACATCTTCCTGAATGGCCGAATCGGCCTGAGCAGGCTGTTTCCCCTCAGAAACGGATTCGGCAGGCGGGCCTTGCTCTGGCGCCGCTTCAATGATTTCAACAAACTGGCTTTTATCGGCTCCGCAGACCGGACATGTTTCCGGGGGTTCGTCGCCGGTATGAATATAACCGCAAACGGTGCACTCCCATTTTTTCATGGACCACCTCCTGACAGTTAAGAATCATCCCACAATCATGATCACATCGCCGGTCGAGACTTCCGAGCCTTTTTGAACCCGGATATCCTGGACGGTTCCGGACACATGGCTGACCAGACTGTTTTCCATTTTCATGGCCTCGATGATGGCCACGGTCTGCCCCGCATCCACGGCATTTCCAACCTTGACCTTGACATCCAGAATCAAACCGGGAATGGGCGCCAGAATGGGTTCTCCCTCAACCGGTCCAGCCGGCGGTCTGGGTTCGGGCTTTGGGGCCGGCGTCGAAACAGCCGGCACGGTATCGGCCACAACCGATGGGGCAGCCGTTACGGCCGGCGCGGCCATGACAACCGGTGTGGCCGGTGCGCCGGTGGATTTGCCGATACGCACATCATATGACTGCCCATTGACAAGTACATGCGCCATGTTGCCGGAAACGCTTTGAATGGTAACATCAAAATTTTTCTGATTGATTTCCAGTTGGTATTTCATGAGACATCCTCGCTGAATAAAAAAATGATGGGGTGATGGTTTTTAATCGTTCAGACATCCGGTTATCGGACCGGATGTTCATTTCGTCCGGGTATGCCAGATTTCCAGTTTGAGATATCACATACGGTTAACCGGCCGTTGAAATACCTGAAGCCGTGCATTCTGAATGGCTTCCCGACCATAGTGAACCCACGATGCCGGCGCATTTTTGCTGGAATCGGCTGAATTCATGGTATTATGCCCCGTCAAGTGCAAATGCAGGGCCGTGGCAATGGCCGCCATGGTATCCTGATCCGGAACCGGTTCGCCGACTCCCGACAGATGAATGGCGCATGCAATGGCAGCCGCCACATCGGATTCAACTGGCGATGGTGAAGCCGTTTTACCGGAAACAGCCGCTTTTTTTGGGGCAGCGGGTTTTTTGGCGGATGACGGAACAACCGTCAATACCGGTTTCTCGCCGCTTTTTTTCCGATCAAATGACACAAAAATTTTTCCCGCGGCCAGCATACCTATCATCAGAACAGACAGTACCAGAAATATTCCAAAAAACCGAATCATCAGTGTTCCCAGCGCATAACTCCAGAACGGATCACGGGGGCCGCCTGTGAACATAATGCTGCCGTTGACCGCTCCGTCGCTGTCCATAGGGCCGCCATCTGCCACCTGCAAAACAAACTGGTAGGTACCGTCATCGGATATTTTTTCCGGGTTGACAGAGGAATTGCGCCACTTTGGGGTGCTGTTGGTGTTGTAGGTCCAGTATTCGGTGGAAATATTGAAAAACGACGAGGTGATTACAATTTCTGACGATGCACCCGGCGTTAGCGAATCCACCTGGACTGCAAACATGGCGGATTTGAATTCCTTGACATCCACGTCCGGTGTTTTGGCGCTCATAAAATCGATTCCCTGAACGTCTTTCAGTTCCCCCCCGGATACCCGAAACGAAAACACTACACTGGTATTTTTGGCTCTGGGAATCAACCGGGCCGTGATGGTATCCCCGTCCCGGGAAAATTCCGGCAGGGGTTTTTCGATGTCTTCTCCCATGATGGCATGGGAGTTTTTTTGCATGAATGGCAGAATCAGCAGAACAATTATCAGCCAGATGGTCCGCCGGAATTTATTACCGTTAATGCTCATGATGGCCTCCTATTGGAACATGGCGATCAGCATGCCGGCAGCGGCAGCCGATCCGATAACACCGGCCAGATTGGGTCCCATGGCATGCATGATCAGCCAGTTGTCTGGATCGGCCTTCAAACCTTCGGAATGCGCGACCCGGGCCGACATGGGAACCGCGGAAACACCGGCAGATCCAATCAATGGGTTCATTTTTTCCTTGAGAAACAGATTCATGATATGAACCGTCAGAATGCCGCCCATGGTGCAGATGACAAAATCCACCAGGCCGAAACCGAAAATCAGAAGCGGTTTCCAGTTCAAAAAAACCTCGGCCTTCATGGTTGCACCCACGGAAAGCCCCAGAAATATGGTGACAATATTCATCAGTGCATTCTGGGCCGTATCCGAAAGCCGTTTGACCACACCGCTTTCCCGCATCAGATTGCCGAACATGAACATGCCCATCAGGGGGGCAACCGCCGGAATCAGAAGAACGATCAAGGCACAGGCAATCAGGGGAAACAACAGCTTTTCCCGGGCAGAAACCGTCCGGAGCTGCCGCATCCGGATCCGGCGCTGAGCCGGGGATGTCAGCCACCGCATGATGGGCGGCTGAATCAGGGGGACCATGGCCATATAGGAATAGGCGGCCAGCGCATTGGCCCCCAACAGATGGGGGGCCAGTTTGGCGGTCAGATAAATGGTGGTTGGCCCGTCTGCACCGCCGATAATACCGACGGAGGCGGCTTCTTTGAGCGTGAACCCAAAAAACAGGGTTCCCAGATAGGTGATGAAAACACCCAGTTGGGCGCCGGCCCCGATGATCAGGACTTTGGGATTGGAAATCAGGGGCCCAAAATCCGTCATGGCCCCCAGCCCCAGAAAAATGACACAGGGAATGACTTCCCACTCCACGCCATATTTATAAAATACCCGAATCAGTTCCGGTGTTCCATGCTCGGTAAACCCCATGAGCGGGGTGATGGGAAAATTGACCAGAAAAATGCCAAATCCAATGGGCAGGAGCAGGAGGGGTTCATACTCCTTGGCAATGGCCAGATACAGAAAAATCAGGCCCACGATGATCATGAGGGCCTGACCACCCGTCAGGTTGGGTATACCGGTTTGGGTTATCAGAATGTTTTTGATCAGTTCGACGAATTGTTCCCAGGACATGTCAGTCGGCCTCCATTTTAAAGGGGGATGTTTCCGTGCTTTTTGGGTGGATTGATATCCCGTTTGGTTCGAAGCATTTTCAGCGCCTGAATCAGTTGAGGCCGGGTTTCCGCCGGGTCGATGACATCATCGATATAGCCCAGTTCGGCGGCTTTGTAGGGGTTGGAAAATTTGTCCTTGTAATCCTGGATGCGATTGGCCCGTTCGGCCTTTGGATCAGCCGCCGCCTT
>DFZE01000068.1 GCA_002382065.1 Desulfobacteraceae bacterium UBA4064 | reverse complement strand
GGAAAATTCCCTGAAGGGGCCTGCAGCGATTTTCCCAGCAATCGTCATGATTGCCCCAAATTTTGATGTAGCGGTTTTTTTCCGGGTCACTGTCATGAAACTTGGCCAGGCGATCATACACCGAGGTATGGGTGATGTAAATCTGGGGAAATCGCTTGGTTTCCCACAGATCTTCGGCATCTCCCAGTTCGATCAGGGTGAAGCCCTGGTCATGGTAATAGTCCAGGGCGCATTTGAAGATCAGGGAATTGGCGGCAAAGTCGTCTGCGCCGGTGCCGTCGCCGCGATGGGCGTCGGAGAAGAGGATGAATCGGGAATTGGCTGTGGAGGTGAGCCTGACGGTTTTTACTGCCTGCATGATATCAGCATATTCGACATGGTCATTTTGCCTGTTCCATATGGTTGATCGATTTCTGGAATACGCAGAAGATACGGTAATGAGCCGGGTTGTTGAAATCAGGTGTGAAAGCCTATCGCACACTGAAAAGCATTTTTCAACAGATATTTGCAATGGGGTGTATATATGATTTTTGTATAGAAATCAGACTGAAGACTGATGGGGGAAGAGGCATCTGGCATGGCAGGTAACGACCATTTCCCATTATGTTCCCTTTCTGGACATAGTCCATTTGTCGTAAGCCCTTTGAGCCTTTTATGATCCCTTTCCAAATCATGAGCCCTTTGTGAGCCTATTGCGTGAGAGCATGTAGTAAGTACCCTTTCCGGTTATTCCAATTTTGCACAGAACGCCTTTTCCTGTAAGTATTTCCATTTTAATAGATTTCGGAATCCGGTGCCTGATATTCACGGCGTGGACGAAAACCACTTTCACCTGTTGCTCAGAACCGAAAAGAGGGATGAACGGATTCTGGGAGACGGCGATTTTGTTGAGGCGGTACTGGCTCATGCAACGGAAACCCTGAACAGGAAACATAATCTTTGGACCAAAGATATTAATCTGGAGACGATCATTCAGCAGGTTGGCGAATTGCTTGACATGACGCGGGAAGAGGTGCTTTTTGCCGGAAAAAATCCTCGAAGCGTTCATGCCAGAAGCCTTCTGTGTTATTTGGGCGGTAGAAGCGTTGGGAGTCAGCATGACCGGGCTTTCCACCCGGCTTGACATTTCGTGAATGCGGTCAGCAAATCGGTGACAAGAGGCAAGACATTGGCAAAGATGCACGTGCTATCATTGACTTGAAAACAAATAATCAAATGGAGAGAGCGTCTCTTGTGTTGTGCAGGAAACTGGAGCTTCCGATAATAAGTTCCCAAGCTGGAGTTTGGGAAACAGCCAACCAGCCAAAATGGATTGCATCTGGATATATCTTCCTGATGCAATCCCAGGAAACACGATAATGGCTGTCGAATTTTTAATGAANNGTTATAAACAGGAAAACTCATTCTTTTTATTGAATTTGCTCGACTGAATATCGGACACCAGGTTTTCCAGGGAGGGATCTCCGAGCAGTTTGTCTCTATCCTTGGTGTAATCTCCGTATCCGGTTTCCGTCTGCTGGAGAAAGCGAATCATTCCTGTGAGTCCCATGTGCCGACCCAATATTTCTATGCCTGTCAGCCGTATTTCCTGCTGTGTCATGGTTTGTGCATTCATTGTCAGACCACCTCCTGCAACCATATCAGAGGATTTTCCACTCTGATGTTTATAGCCTCACTGTTTCTTTTTGCAGCTTTTACAAGCCTGTCATCCGTTGACAGAAATACGGCCACTCCCCCCTGCTCTGCACAGGCAATATGAAGTGCGTCGTATGCTCTGGTTCCGAGCCCACGCTGCAATTCTCCTGCCCGGACAGATGTTTTTTGCCCGACAGGTATGAACTCGGATGCTCTGCGAACTGCCGAGTACAGAAGCCTTTTTCTCACCTTATCGTATGTCCGGCTGATTTCATAGCTGAGAACGCCGCTGGAAACGAGATGCCATTCCTCTGATTCTATACGCCTCAGTATCGTGATGACAGCTTCGGATTCCAAGCGGATCCTGTCCTGTGTCTGATCATCGTACGGACGGTTGAGACAGCAAACATCAAGGTATATTTTCATTCTGACACCATTATGGGTGATGAGATGTCGGTATCCACAAGCGGCTCCGGGATCGGTCAACAGGGGAATATCAGATGGCTTTGATCATAATCCGGGGATTCAATTCCGTCAACATCAGGTTTCTGTTGGCGTAATTTCAGGTTGCTTTTAGGACGTTATGTTGGATATTCGGTTTACATATTCAAACAGACTTTATACCACAGGTTGATATGCCCCGGAAAGCCTGCATAGACGCCCCTGGCATCAGCGCACCGATGCCTGCCAGCACATTGCTTTTTGTGTGACGGGTGACAATCTACGAGTTGCAAATGGCTGCACTTGTCACTCCTCAATAGGGATTCATCGTTTCCCGGGGGACACTGATTATTTTCTCCTTTGGAACAGCTTCCCATGCACCAACCCGATTCACTCCCAAGATTCTGGCCCAAAACCCAAAATGCCTTCATTCCTCCCGCCCTTTTCAGCCCCCGGCTGCACCGCATACCCCCACTTGATCAGAAATTAAGGGGAAAAGGATGAAGGATGAAGGCGGAAGGATGAAGCGGCATCGGGTATTGACGGCTTTTACTCATTGATAGAGCGAGTTCACCAAAACACACTTTCAAAAAAACATACCCATGACCAACTCTTTTGTGAATCACTTCGCCTGAAATATCAAGTTCAATCACGCCTTCTTCGATTGCATCTTTTAACAGAAATAACATTGACCGTTAACATCCACTTAACAATTACCGAATAGAATCCCATCCATCAGAAAACCCCGTTCCAATCCATTTTCGGTGACCAAGCCATATTTGTTATCCCAAAGGAGGCAATCCATTACAATGACCAGTTATGATCACCAATATATCGACCGGAGAACCCAAAACGTCCAGACCGAAACCCTGCTGGCCGATGACATGATTTCCTGGATGTATGACCGGGTGCGGGAGCGGTCCGGCCCGCTTTTCAAGGCATTGACATCCTCCCGATGTTCCCGGCTGCTGGCCTGGCTGCAGTATGATGTGTCCCGGCAGGTGCAACCGGCCCGACTGGGTCAGGCGGTCCGGTCCCTCAAAATCAACTCCGATGAATTTGTGAAAGACATCAACCGGATGCATACATTTCGGGAGGTTTTTGAAAGGCAGATCCGTTACTGGGACTGCAGACCCATGCGCCAGGAAGAAGACAGGATTGTGTCGCCATCGGATGCCAGAATGCTGATCGGGTCGTTTTCAAAAACCTCCGGGCTGTGCCTCAAGGAAAAGTTCTTTGATTTCGATGAGCTCCTGGGGCGGGAGCATCCCCAGTGGCGATCCATATTCCGGGGTGGGGATTTTGCCGTTTTCCGGCTGACCCCGGACAAATACCATTACAATCATACGCCGGTTTCCGGCTATGTGGCCGATGCCTATGATTTATCCGGTCAATATCATTCCTGCAATCCGTCGGCAACGGTTCAGATGGTCAATCCCCTGTCAAAAAACCGCCGGTCGGTTACGGTTCTGGACACGGATGGATTGGATGGAACCGGTGTTGGATATGTCGCCATGATTGAAATTGCCGCATTGATGATCGGCGATATCGTCCAGTGTTACAGTGATGTCCGATATGATGCGCCAAAACCGGTCAAAATTGGCCTGCATGTGAAAAAAGGGCAGCCCAAAAGCCTGTTTCGGCCGGGGAGCTCCACCACCGTGCTGATTTTTGAAAAGAACCGGATTCAGTTTTCGCCCGATATCCGGCAGAATCTGCACAGACAGGATGCATCCAGCCGCTATTCATTGGGATTTGATATTCCGCTGGTTGAAACCGATGTGCAGGTAAGATCGGAAATTGGATATCGGGCGATCCGGAATCATGATGAATTTTGCCCGTCCGGTATGTTAGGGGTGACCGGCGGTCGCCCCAGCGGGTTCTGTTGAACCCGACCCGTATATTCTGATTATCGCAAAGGAGATCCAATGGAAAACCTGATTTTTCTGGTGACGCTTTCTGTCGGCCTGACATGTTTGCTGACATGGGGATTTCGATGTTTGCCGGATGAAAAATGGCAGATTCTGGCCGTGACCCCTCATAAAAAACTGAGTCCGGATACCTGGCACGGCGTCAATCTGACATTCTATGGTCTTTTCAATGCATTGGCCTATACGTTTGGCGCAGGAATGATGATTTTGCTGGTCTCATCGGCTGGACTGCCCATGACCGGATGGTTTCCCCTGATTGTCTGCATTCTTGGCATTTGTGTACCGGCATCCCGGCTAATTGCACGCGTGGTGGAAAAAAAGCCCGCCACATTTACCGTTGCCGGGGCATCCTTCGCCGGTTTGTTGTTTACCCCCCTGATTATCATGATGTTGAATCAGGGCATGGGGAATCATATGGGCATTGCAATTCCCCTGATGCCGGTTATGGCGGCGCTCGGTATTGCCTATGCCTTTGGAGAGGGAATCGGACGACTGGCCTGCATCAGTTTCGGCTGCTGTTATGGAAGGCCATTGTCGGATTTTCCGGAATGGATTCAACGGATGATGGTCAGATTCTGTTTTGTCTTTTCCGGTAAAACCAAAAAAATTGCCTATGCGCATGGACTGGACGGCCAGAAGGTACTGCCGATCCAGGCAGTGACCAGCGTCATATTCTGCCTGGCCGGTATGGTCGGGGTATTGTTGTATTTGTATGGTTACGAGCATGCCGCTTTTCTGACTGTTGTCAGTATCACCCAGATATGGCGGGTGACATCCGAAATTTTTCGGGCCGATTACCGGGGAACCGGAAAAATATCGGCCTATCAATGGATGTCGGTATTGTCGATTCTGGCGGCATTTCTTTTTGTCGGAATTTTTCCGGAAGACCCGTCAACTGGTATTCATATCATGGCCGGATTGAATGCCATGTGGAACCCTGTTGTTATCATATTCCTTCAGGCAATTGGGGCCGGGATATTCCTCTACACTGGAAGAAGTACGGTGACCGGCGCCAATCTGAACTTTTTTGTGGTGCAGGATCGCATTTGATCATGAAAAACGAAAATTCTCCCCATCAATAACCACGGAACACACGGAATACAC
>DFZE01000017.1:11185-27325 GCA_002382065.1 Desulfobacteraceae bacterium UBA4064 | reverse complement strand
GACGGTTCTTATCCCGCTGCCGCCTTCCCGAAATCATTATCCTGAAAGCTATATATCTGATGAGAGGAGGTGATTCAGGGCGGTATAAACATGTCGGGTTATAGATGTCGTCTGGTTGGAGCATTCATTCATTCATTTAATATTGAAGGAGGTCATTCATGAAAAAATTCTGGGTAATCGGTCTGGTAATATTTCTTTCCGTGGCGCTGATTCCGGTACAGCCACAAATTGCACATTCTGCCAAAAAATTTGTATCCATTGCATCCGGTTGGGTTGTGGGCGTCTATTTTCCGCTGGCAGGCGCCATTTCCAGCATCGCACACAAAAAACTGACAGATATCAAAATCACGGTTGAATCATCCGGCGCATCGGTTGCCAATGCCAAACTCATTGCTTCGGGTGATGCCGATATGGCCATTCTTCAAAATGACATCGCCTTTTATGCTTACAAAGGCGTAAAGCCCATGTTTGAAACACCTGTTCCCAATATTCGCACCATTACCATGCTGTATCCGGAACACTGCCAGATTCAGTCCAGAAAAGACTCGAACATCAAAACCGTTGCCGACCTGAAAGGCAAACAGGTATGCGTTGGCCCATTGGGCAGCGGAACAGAGCAGAACGCGCTTCAGATTCTGGAAGCCTATGGGCTGAAGTTTGAAGATATGAGCAAGGTCGAACGCCTGACCGCTGCCGAATCATCGGACTATCTGAAAGATGGCCGGCTGGATGCGGCATTCTACACGGTTGGTGCAGGAGCATCTGCCCTTGTGGACGCAGCCATGATGAATGACATGGTGATCGTTCCCATCGAAAGCGCCAAAGCCGACGCGCTGATCCAGAAATACCCGTTTTATGCCAAAGCCATGGTGCCAAAAGGCATTTACAAAGGCGTGGAAGCCGATATTCCAACAGTCGCCGTCATGTCCATGCTGGTTGCAAAAGCCGAACTGGAAGAAGATGTGGCCTACAAAATTACCAAGGCCATATTTGAAAACATCGCTGACATTGAAAGAGCCCATGCAAAAGGCAAGGAAGTCACCCTTAAAACGGCAATCGTTGGCAATCCGATTCCGCTTCACCCCGGCGCAGAAAAATATTACAGGGAAGTCGGCATTCTGAAATAGATTTCAGAATACATCGGTTAGCATTTAGGCATTGGCGGTTAGTTTTTGGATAAATCTGTTCGAACATCGTCTTTCTTTAAAAAAACACCGCATCCGTCATTCCTGCGAAAGCAGGAATCCAGAAGCAGTAAGGCTGGATGCCGGACCAAGTCCGGCATGACGGAACTTGGAGTACCATTGAATCAAAATAGTCGCGTGCGCTATTTATTGTCGATTGGCCTTGCCATCCTTTTGATCAGCCTTTTTTTTCCCATCGACACGCTTGAGTTAACCAACAAACGCACCGGTCAAGTCATCTTTCGATGGATTGTATCGACAGACGATCAGGTGGTGTATCGCTACATTCATTCTGTTGAAAAAACGCCGGTCGAAGCCGTTTTTTCCATTGAATCCGATCGGCATCTTCAACTGACTGAAACCCGTTTTCCGTCATATGGCGCCGGGCTTCCCAATGGTGTGGGTGAAAAAATGCAGACGTCCGGATGGATGACCCTGGCTTGCGCACAACGAATGGAATCTTTTTCTGCTTTTTTTTCATCCATCAATCACCCGTCAATTGTCATTCACAACCGGAGATGGGATATCGGATCACCCCTGACAGATGGGGACATCCTGGCATTGACTGTCATAAAACGTCCTCTGTGGCGGATACTGCCGCAAATCCGTCCTGCCGGATCGGCACCAATCAATAATCAGAAGTAGAATAGGGTCATCTTTATGCAAGAAAAACGGGTTGAAGACCAACTCATTATAGAAGCCGACGAGGAACTTAAAAAAAAGGCGATAGAACTGGCTGACGAAGCTGAATTCGGTAAACGGAAGCTGAAAGGGATTCCGTATGCCATCACCTATCTCATTGCCTTTTCCATGGCCTGCTTTCAGCTTTACACCGCCTTTTTTGGAACACTGACCGCCACATTGCAGCGATCGGTTCATCTGACCTTTGCCATTGTCCTGTGTTTTCTGTTTTATCCATATTCCAAAAAAGCCAGACGTGCCGATCTGAACCTGATCGATGTTCTTCTTGCCATTCTGGCAGGAACGACCTGCATTTATGTTGCGTATAACTATCAGGACCTGGTGACCCGCATCGGGAATCCCACCCAGCTCGATCTGATCATGGGCATTCTGGCCGTGGTTCTGATTTTGGAGGCAACGCGCCGGGCGGTCGGACTTCCCCTTGTCATCATCGCCAGCCTGTTTCTGATCTATGGTTTTGTGGGTCCGTACATGCCGGATATGGTGGCCCATCGGGGATACAGCTTTCGAAGAGTGGTGGACCATCTGTATCTGACATCCGAGGGCATTTTCGGCATTCCACTCTGGGTATCATCCACATTTGTGTATGCATTTGTTTTGTTTGGCGCCATTTTTGAACGAACAGGCGCCGGTGAATTTTTAATGAAAGTGGCTCTTTCCCTTTTTGGCCATACCAGAGGCGGACCCGCCAAAGTTTCGGTCATTGCCAGCGCCTTTATGGGAACCATCTCCGGCAGCGGCGTCGCCAATACCGCCACCATTGGAACCCTGACCATCCCGCTGATGAAAAAGGTGGGTTTCAGTCCCGAGCTGGCCGGCGGGATCGACACGGCAGCCGGTGGAAACGGCCAGATCATGCCCCCGGTCATGGGCGCAGCCGCATTTGTCATGGCGGAATTTCTGGGACTTCCCTACCTGGAAGTCTGTATTGCCGCGGCCCTTCCGGCCATCATCGATCAACTGGCGCTTCTTGGGGCTGTTCACCTTCTGGCCATCAAATATGATCTGAAAGGCATTCCCAGAAAGCTTTTGCCCAAATTCTGGTCCACATTTATCAGTGGCAGCTATTTTCTGGTCCCGATCCTTGTGTTATTTTATTCCCTGATTATCGAACGCTACACCGCCCTGAAATCGGCGTCATCCGCCATTGCCGTAGCCGCAATCATTTATTTTGTACAGGGGGCAATGGCGTCTCTGGGAATGACCGGAACAAAAAAAACAGGTTCGGAGCCCAAACCACCCAATTCGTGGAAACCCATGAACGAAAAAATAATCGGGATGGGAGATGCATTTTTCAATGCCAGCCGGATTATGGCAGGTATCGGTGTGACCTGTGCCTGTGCCGGAATGGTTGTCGGAATGGTCACCCTGACCGGAGCAGGCCTAAACATGACCAATGTGATCATGGGGCTTTCCGGAGGAAATCTCTATCTGGGACTGTTTTTGACCATGCTCGCCTGCCTGATTCTGGGCATGGGCGTCCCCACGACACCCAATTATGTCATCATGGCGACCATCATGGCCCCTGCCCTTCTGGCCATGAGCCCGGGAACGCCCATCATTGCCATTCATCTGTTTGTATTCTATTTTGGCATTCTGGCCGATGGCACACCACCGGTTTGCCTGGCGGCATACGCGGCTGCCGGAATCGCCGGAGCAGATCCCTTCAAAACCGGTGTGGAAGCATTCAAGCTGGACATGCGGACGTTTCTGCTGCCCTACATGTTCATTACGGCGCCTCAGATGCTTTTACAGAACACCAATGCCTTCGAAGCCGGCTGGATTTTTATCACCGCCTCTGTCGGCATGTATGCACTGGCTGGATCCATGCAGGGATTTTTTATGGACAAGGATACCTGGTATGAACGCCTGATACTCTTTGTGGCGGCCGTCGGCCTGGTCAAACCCGGTTTTTACACCGACATTGTGGGGCTGGCGGGAGTTGGAATGATATACTGGATTCAGAAACGCCGGGTTAAGCTGATGGCGGTGACGGCTTGATAAAGTCTGAAGGATGAAGGGGGAAAGGTAGTTTAAAGGAAGCAAAGGCACACACTTCCAGTCGCACCGGAATGCGGTGTGTCTTTGCCCCTTTGCACCTCTGTCCCTTTGCCCCTATCCCTTAGTATATCCCGTCTTCGTTCAGCGGACGATTCTCCAGTATCCGTTCCGGTCCAAAAATGGACAGATCCAGAGCATGGGGCTGACAGGTAATCAGCTCGGAAATATAGCGTCCAACTGCAGGGGCCTGTTGAAGTCCATGGCCGGAAAATCCATTGGCCAGATACAGGCCTTTCAATTCCGGCCATTCTCCCAAAATGGCATTTTCATCCAGCCGGTTCATGGCATACAGACCTGCCCACCCCCGAATCAATTTGAGATATTCAAAATCCGGTACAAACTCCACCAACTCCGGCCACAGAATTTCTGCAAACCGCTTGTCATCCCATGAAAAATCAAATCCCACCGGATCTTCCGGCATGGATTTTCCCAACAGAATCATGCCGCCTGTCTCTGTACGGAAATACAGACCGGATGGCAAAAGCGTCAGCGGCAGCGGGCCATCGGGTTTGACTTTGGTATCCAACGCAAACACCTGGCGTTTGACCGGCTCGATCGGCAGTTCGACACCCGCTGTCCGGGCGATTCCGGTACACCAGGCCCCGGCACAGTTGACAACCTGAGCGGTATTGATGGTGTCTCCGGATTTCAGGCGAATGCCCGTGACCTGTTTGCCGGACCGGATAATTTCCACCACCTCGCCATGAATGAATTCCGCCCCCTGGGAAATGGCCTTGGCGCGATATCCCATCAAGACCCCATACGCATCAAAATGCCCGTCTTTGGGCCCGAATGTCGCCCCCTCATACCCTTCCGGATTATACAGTGGATAGCGCTCGCGGATTTTCTCCGGCGTCCACCATTCGACGTCGCAGCCCAGTTCCTGCTGCATTTTCAGCGCCTTTTCCGCAGAACTCCGGCCGTCCGCATCCACCAGAAACAGATTGCCTTCCCGGCGATACAGTATGGATGGCCGGTTGTCATCCACCGTCATGTCCTGCTCAAAATTTTCAAACGCCTCAAATGCATATTGTGAAATTTGAACATTGGACCGAAAGCTGAACTGAATCCGGGCATTGGACATGGACAGGGTCGTGGATGCCCGGCTGTAAGACGGATCCATTTCGACAACTGCCAGTTTGATGTCAGGCGCTGTTTTTGTCAGATAATAGGCGGTGGCGCCACCCATAATACCGCCACCCACAATCACCACATCATAGGTTGCTTGACTCATTGAACCTCCATATTTAGTACCTGAACGGAAACCCTTTCTNNCGCGAAATCCGAAACAAAACCCCAAATAACAAACCCAAATGTTCAAAACGGTGTATTATCTGACAGATCGTTTGGGTCATTCAGACATTTGAATTTTGAATTTGTTTCGAATTTCGGATTTCGATATTCGAATTTTTCTGAACANNGAGTTTTCGTTCAAACACTATTTAAGAAGCCGGAATTCAGATGATTGAATTCCGGCTCCTGAGTTGTTACGATTTTTTTCTGACGACTGAGTTCTATCGCAAAAAAAGACTGAAGAGACCGCCTTCCTGCACCCTCCCATCTGTCCATTTTCACGGTAACTGTTATTGATCAGGGGCTTGTTCGGCCCCTGCCATAAAAATGTCATCTACCGCTTTTCTTCTGAATTCTGACTGCTGAATTCTGTTTTTCCAGCTATTTCTGATCTTTGACCTCAATCGCGGGAAGGGTCACAAATGACGGGCGTTTGCCTTCACCGGTTTCATCGAATTCATACATCGGATTTCCAACGCCTTCGACCTTGACCTTTTTCAGATTCTGAATGAATGATTTCCGGTCAACCCCACCCATTTCAATCACTTTGGCCGCAACTTTGACCGCATCATATCCATAAATGGCAGCCAGTGGCGGGAATCCGCCGTATTTGGGGGTCCAGCGGTCCACCAGAACTTTTGCTGCCGGACGTTTGACATCAACGGTCGGGGACAACAGGATGTACGTTTCTTTCATGTCACCGGCCAACTCAAAAAACTTGGGTTCAATAAGGCCATCCGGACCATAAATCGGAACGTCCCATCCCATCTGACGAACCTGTTTGACCAGAAGCCCGCCTTCGTTATAGGTGACAAAAATCAGCAGCATGCCGGGATTGTCAGCCTTGGCTTTCATCAGAACGGATTTGAAATCGATATCCTGTCCGGGGGTGATGACACTTTCACTGGTAATCTTGACTCCGGTCTCCTTGGCCTTTTCCTTGAACCCCTTCAGCAGTTGCTGACCGTAATCCTGATTTTCACTGATGATGGCCACACTGTCCTTTTTGAAACGATCCTTGACGGTCATGGCCATTTCATAGGCAATGCTGCGGGTGGTGTAGGTCAGCCGGGCAACATTGTCAAATCCCTGCTCGGTCAGCGTGTTGGCGTTGGCATACGTTACGATATTCGGAACCCCGTTTCGAAAATACACCGGAGTCGCTGCCAGGGCGCAGGAACTCATGGTCGGCCCCAGTGCGACCAGAAAATCACTGGAGGACACATTTTTGGCCACATTGGCGGATTCTTTCGGATCGCCGCGATCATCAAAAAATTTCAACTGAAGTTTATATCCTTTGAGTGGACCAGCCTGAATGCCGCCCATCTCATTGATTTCTTCCACTGCCAGTTCCTGACCTTTTTTGTTGCCCTGACCATAATCACCGTATTTTCCGGTGCAGGCATCATATCCGGCAAGGTTGATAATTTTTTTGGCCGCATCGATGCCGTCCTTTGCCCAGCCGGCAGTGCCTGTGGCCAGAAATGCCAATGAAACCAGGATGATTGCCATTTTCTTAAACATGTTCATTCTCCTTTTGATTGATACAGGTTGATGTGTGTTACAAATTTTCTTATCTTCCATAACATTTTTTAAGAAGGACATAAGGGACTTGAACAGGTCATCACGTCTCTCCCAAATAACTCTTCCTGACGCGGTCGTCTTCGATCAGGTCTGAAGACTTGCCATGATAGAGAATTTGCCCCAGTTCCATGACATAGGCCCGCTGCGTGATTTTCAAAGCCTTTTTGACATTCTGCTCCACCAGTACAATCGCGATTCCCTGCTCATGCAATTGACCCACAATCCGAAAGATTTCATTGACCAGAAAAGGCGCAAGCCCCATGGACGGCTCATCCAGCAGCAACAGCCTGGGCCTTGCCATCAATCCCCGCGCAATGGCCAGCATCTGCTGCTCGCCACCGCTCAACGTTCCGGCAGGCTGATTCCGCCGCTCCCCCAGAATCGGAAAAATATCATAATATCGTTCGATATCCTTTTTGATTTCAGCGGCATCGGATCGGATAAAGGCCCCGATTTCCAGGTTGGTCTGAACCGTCTGCCGGGCAAATACATGCCGGCCTTCCGGCACATGTGCAATGCCGGCGCTGACAATCTTTTCCGGGGCCACCCCCTGAATATCCCGGTCCATAAAGGTGACCCGACCCTGGGTCGGTCGAATCAGGCCGGAAACCGTTTTTAAAAATGTACTTTTTCCGGCCCCGTTGGCGCCGATCAGGGCAATAATTTCTCCGGCACTGATTTCAAAAGACACATTATTCAGAACCTTGATCTTGCCGTACTGGGTATAAATACCGTCCACTTTCAGCATGGGTTCTCTTCCTCTTCACCCAGGTATATCCGCTGAACACCACTGTCGGCCTGGATTTCTTTCGGATTGCCTTCCATGAATTTTTTTCCCATGTTCAGAACAATAATCCGCTCGGCCACGGACATGATAAACCGCATGTTGTGTTCGATGATAAAAACCGTTGTTCCGGCGGCTTTGATTTTCCTGACAAATTCGGCCAGGGTGTCCATTTCTACCGGATTCATTCCGGCGCAGGGTTCATCCAGCAGCAACAGGGCCGGTTCGGATGCCAGTGCACGGCAGATTTCCAGAAGACGCTGCTCGCCATAAGGAAGGTTTTTGGCCATTTCATCCATCCGATCCGCCAGATTTGCCAGCTTCAAAAAATTGATGGCCTTTTCGCGGCCTTCCTTTTCGGTTTTCCGTGCAGCCAGCGGTCGCAAAAAAATTTTCCAGAGCGGATTGTCAATCTGACAGTGTCTGCCAATCAGGATATTGGTCAGGACCGAGACATTTTGAAATACACGGAGATTTTGAAATGTTCGGGAGATACCGATACTGGTGATCCGGTGAGTCTGCATTCCGGTGATATCCTGTCCACGGAACAGCGTCTGCCCTTTGTCCGGGGTGTATAAACCGGTCAGAAGATTGACGAATGTGGATTTGCCGGAACCATTGGGCCCGATCATTCCCACGATTTCACCTTCCCCGATGGTCAGGCTGATATCGTTGACCGCCATGATACCCCCAAAATGTTTCAATAACTGACGGGTTTCCAGCAAGGCCATGAACGTCATATCCTTTCTTTAATAGAAATAGGCTGAAGACTGGAGGCTGAAGGGGTGCCTTCTGGCGTCTTTATCCATCCTTTTTCGCGAGCTTCCGATCTTCGACCTCAGCCGTATCAATCCTTGAATGCCGCGGTGCCAAACAGGCCCTGGGGTCTGAACAACAGCACCACCACCATGATGACCCCGATAATCAGCATGCGGTACTCTGCCAAGGAACGGAAAGCCTCGGTTGCCAGGGTCATGATAATCACCCCGGATATCGGCGCCAGCATGCCGCCCATGCCGCCGACAATGACCATGATGATCATCAGGCAGGATTCTTCCAGTCGGAAGCTGGATGGTGTAATCGTTGTCTGATAAACCGCCAGATAACTTCCGGCCAGGCCGGCATAAAATGAGCCGATGCTGAAGGCCAGAATTTTATACATGGGCGTGTTGATGCCCATGACCGATGCGGCCAGATCATCCTCGCGAATGGCCACAAACGCGCGGCCAAACCGTGATCCGATCAGCAGGGTCAGACTCAACCAGGTAAATCCGACCAGAATGAGCCCCAAATAATAAAAATCGACTTCGCTGCGGATGACCCAGTTGAAAATTTTGGGTATCGGAATGGCCACAATCCCCATGGCGCCACCGGTAAAGGGTATCCAGGCCTGGGCCACCAGACGGAAAATCTCTCCAAATGCGATGGTCAGGAGGCAGAAATAGTCTCCACGGACTTTTCGGGTTGGAATTCCCAGAATCATTCCAAAAATCATGGCCAAAATCCCGGATATCAGCAGGGCCGGCAGAAAAGAAAACCCGTGCCGGGTCATCAGGATGGCTGTTACGTAACCGCCAATTCCGTAAAACGCGGCATGCCCCAGAGACAGCAGTCCGGTATAACCCAGAATCAGATTCAGGCCCATACACAGGATGGTATAGATGATCATGAAATTGGCAATGCCAATATAGTATGTATTCTGGACGACCAGGGGCAGACCCAGGATTGCGGCAGCACAGATCCCGGTTATCAGAATACGCCGGACCACGGCAGATTTCGAAGAATTGTTCTGAATCAATGACCCTGCATCTTTTTCCACGATGTCACACCTTTCCCGCTTCTGTTCGACCCAGAATGCCGGTTGGCCGAATCAGCAAAATACCGATCAGAATCAGAAACGTGATCGGATCCTTGTATGAGCTCGACACATAGACACTGATCAGGTTTTCCGACAACCCCAGGATCATCCCCCCGATCAGTGCGCCCCCCATGCTGCCGATGCCGCCAATCACCGCAGCGGTAAAAGCGATAATGGTCCCCCGAAACCCCATGCTGATGGAAATGGCATTATAGGATGCCGAATACAAAACGCCGCCCAGAACTCCAAAGACACCACCCAGAAAATAGACCACAGATATGGTTTTATTGATGGGAATGCCCATCAGGCTGGATGTCGGAATATCCTCGGACACACACAGGATGGCCTTGCCGGCTTTGTGGTATTTCAAAAACAGGTTGAACGCCACAATGACCACAACCGCGATAATCAAAGTAAAGATGTGGGTTACAGAGACCTGCGACCCCATGATGACGATATGATCGGCCGGAAAAAGCGAGGGGAAGGATTGCACCTGATTGCCCCATTTCAACTCGGATGAATTCTGGATGACATAGGCGGCCCCCAGAGCCGTGATCATGGAAATCATGCGGTGCTGTGCGGCTCGAAGTCTCCGGTAGGCAATGAATTCGACCAGGGATGCCAGAAGCCCGCCGGCAACGGCAGCAAGCACGACCGCCAGAATGGCATTCAGATGGAATTGTGCCAGAAGTGTATAACACAGCAGTGCCCCGAAAATATACACATCCCCATGCGCAAAATTCATCAGTTTCAGAATACCATAGACCATACTGTAGCCAATCGTGACCAGGGAGTAAATGGCGCCAACCATGACACCGACAATCAGCACTTCAATAAGCATGGTAACCTCTTGGACAGCATTCAGGATTCAAAAAACGGGCGACAGGGGCTATTGCGCCACAACCGATCAGGCAGACTCTGTTCCTTTGTCCCTCTGCCCCTTTGCCCCTGTTTTTTAGAGTTCACATAAATCCCTGAAAAGGCAATCGAACAACCGCAGAATGAACATATCGGATCATGGTGATAAAATCAAATACCGGTCGTCTGACAGCATTTTGAATGGCTGCGGCATAGGGCGGCAGGTCACTGCATTCCAGAACAATGGCGCCGATATCCGGGTTGTCTGCAACCAGGCGTTGGGCGACTGCAACGGCCTCCTGCTCAATTTTGCCGGAATCCAAGGTGCCTTTTTCCAGAAGAACGGCTTCCTGGAATTCTGTCTGATCTTCCATGCCGGCCAGCACAACGGGAACGTCCGGTGTTATACCCACACTGGAAAAATGTTCGGATGTCAGTGCGCTTGAATCCGCGGAAATAATGCCGATTTTCTGATTTTTGGAAAGAATCCGGTGAATGAATGGAACCTGAAGCAGGCTGGATAAAAACACCGGAATATCAAGGGCATCTGAGACCTGTTTCTGAAAAAGGGCCATGAAGCCACATGCGCCGGTAACCGCCCGAACGCCTTCAGCCTGAAGTTCTTTGCCGGCATCGATGAACGGGATCAACAAAGCCGGATCACGCTGGTTGAGCAGCCGGTCAATGGACGCATTTTTCACGACCTTGTAACGAACCGGGAAATCAAATGTACTGGCATTTCCAACATTGCCGGGAACGCAGGGGTAAGCGGCGTCCAGGATCAGGATGCCAATGGATTCGCCATACCAGGATTGAGACCGGTTTTCAACGCGATAGACCGTCATGACTATCCTTCAGTATTGAGAAATGAGTTGCAGGAGCAGCCAAGCCTCTGACTGTGTTTTTCCGTGAAACCGGTCTTGTTCCTGCGAACGATAAACCTGACCGGAATTATTGCCGGGGAAATCTACCGTGCAGCGTTTCTTCTGACGATAATATTTTCTCTGAATCCGGTTTAAAATTATTTTTGTGATATACTATTGGTATTTCGAATGTCAAGCGATAAAATACAAACAAATTTAGGTCGGCTTCCTGCCTGGACAGCCCTCCTGTCGGAATTGATGAAAATGATTGACAAAGACTCCCACTGTGTTATCACAAAAAATAAAATTCTGACGATATGTCATTCCCATCAATAAATCTTACAGGAGAAAAGAAATGGATAAAAAAGTCACGGTTGTTGGAGCTGGAAATGTCGGCGCGACGGCAGCTCAGCGCCTGTCGGAAAAAGAACTCTGCGATGTGGTTCTCATTGATATCGTGGAAGGGGTTCCTCAGGGAAAAGCGCTTGATCTGGCCGAAGCCGCACCAATCGAAAAGCATGACAGCCATCTGACCGGCGCCAACAGCTATGAAGCATCCGCCAACTCGGATATCGTCATTATCACGGCGGGCATTCCGCGCAAACCCGGCATGAGCCGGGATGATCTGATCGGGACCAATGCCGGCATCGTCAAAGCCGTTATCCAGCAGATTGTGAAATATTCGCCCAATGCCATTCTGATTATCATCAGCAATCCATTGGATGCCATGTGTCATGTGGCCTATGAGTCCAGCGGATTTCCCAAAAACCGGGTCATCGGCATGGCCGGTGTTCTGGACTCCGCGCGGTTTCGGGCATTTATTGCCATGGAACTGAATGTATCCGTGGAAAGCACCCACGCGTTTGTGCTGGGCGGACATGGTGATACCATGGTGCCGCTTCCCCGGTATTCCACCGTGGCCGGCATTCCCATCACCGAGCTGATGACCAAAGAGCGGATTGATGCACTGGTCAAACGGACCGCTTCCGGCGGCGCAGAAATCGTCAGCCTGTTAAAGACCGGCAGCGCCTATTATGCACCGGCATCGGCTGCGGTGGAAATGGCGGAATCCATTTTAAAGGACAAGAAAAAGGTTCTTCCCTGCGCCGCACTGCTTCAGGGCGAATACGGCTTTAACGACCTCTTTATCGGTGTTCCGGTAAAACTGGGTGCAAAAGGCATCGAACAGGTCATTGAAATCCGTCTGCTGGATGATGAAATGGCGGCTTTGAAAAAATCCGCAGCAGCGGTCGAGGAACTGAAAGGCGTTTTGAAAAAGCTTGGCTGATCCTGTATTGGAGTCTGTTTGAAGATTCTGGATCAGGCTCGATAACAAGGCGGAAAGTAGGTCAGGGTGTCGCAGCCTTTTGCGACTCCCTTACATTCACCCTCATTCCGATGGCGGGTTACATTTCGGGCCAAACCGTCTGGCCCAGGCTTGCCCAATCCTGTTCATCCTGTAAATCCTGTCAAAAAATTTCTTTACCATCCAGACCATCATCCGGCCAAACACCTGGCCTATTTTTACGCCCAAATTCCTGCCGCATCTGACATCCACGCTCGAATGGATGGATGGCCGAGATGTTGTACTGGCCATCCCCGACCGATAACATACCCAAAATCTTTATCTTGAAAGCTATAGTTGGCTTTTGGAACGATGAGGGGTACCGACAACTGATCCGGAATCGGGTGAAGTTTGCGGCAGAGCGATATTTTCAGCGGCAGAATCTGGCTGTGGATTCATCCACATAATCTGTTCTGATTATAACGGTTTTTTGCGGTTGCATTATTAACCGTAATAATTCTGATTTATACTCTCCACTGGATGAAACTGCGATTTGGTTACAGCCGATATGTCTATCCGATCCCAGTGGAGAGGGATGTGATGATAGGATTAAAAAGCGCAATTTGATCCAGTTTGAAATATATCTGCCCCGTAGGGGCGGCCTGTTTGTTTGTAGAAATTGACAGGATACCATCCATCAAGCTTCAGCGGAGCGGCCTGTCTCGATCGCTCACAGTTCGCCCCCACGGGATTTGAAAAAATTGGGGGGTTTTACTTCAAACAGAATGCTCCTACGGAGCTTTAATGTCGTACCGTTCAGAATTGATGAAAGATGTGAGTGGAAGTTCAGTATACGTATATGCTCGATACAAATGGGAAGGAGGCAGCGCACATGGTTACAGCACATATGACTGACATTGTACATGAATTCAAACAGGCTGTTTCCGCAAAATATACGGTGAGTGATATACGGTTATTCGGCTCCAATGCGCGAGACGACGCGTCAGAATCGTCAGATATTTACATTTTTCTTCAGATCGCCAATCTGACGAAGGATATTGAGCAAGATGTGTATAATATGGCGTATGACTTAGAACTGAAATATGATTGTTTGATTGATGTCATCTTGCTCTCTGATGCTGTCGTCGAGACCCATGCGGATCATCTGCCAATCTACCGTAATATTCTGCGGGAAGGGGTGCGGCTATGACGCCTGAAGATCGCCAAACGATTGTCATCTATCGGTTGGAACGCGCGGAAGAGTCGTTGCAAGCGGCTCGACTGTTACGGGAAAATGTGATGCTCATCCCAGCCATGAATCGTATCTATTATGCGATGTTTTATGCTGTCTAAGCAGTCTTAGCGCGTGATAACGGGGCGTTTTCAAAACACGGACAGGTCAAGGGCTATTTCAATCGCGAATATATCAAATCCGGCATCTTTTCTGTCGAGGTCGGCAGGCTCTACATCTACCAACGTACGGTACGTAGGAATCTTATATTTTCAGGTACGTCCCGCAAAACGCAGGTACGTCCCGCAAAACGCGGGATTGAAGCTCCCGTAAGGTTAATCGTCTGATGAATATATCCCCTTGCTTTTGGCGGCAATTGACAGAATTCATGTCGTTCGACGAATAATTTATCGATATTTCAGACTTCGTATTGGACATTCAAGACTGCGGAATAAATCGTCGCCGGGGAGGTCTTCCTGAAATTCCATCAAGCACCCCGCACAGTGTGGCGAGCAGTGCATAGGCACGGTTTTCTTCAAAAATCAGATTGCACGCCGCGCGAAAAAAAATGCCGGGCAGCGTTTGTCTGAATACAAGGCGGGGATAATAACGTCGACCAACGGTAATTTTATTGCGCGCATCAAAATAGGCCCTCCAGGATGCGCGGTTCCGATAATGATAAATTGTCTTGGTTCCAATGGTAAATTTGCGGCAGTTTTGCGCCGGATGTAAAATGACGCTGTTTTTGACCATGAATATCCTGGCGCCTTTCTGCTTTGCCCTTTCGGAATACTCTATGTCATCGCTTAAAATGAAAAATGTCTCATCCGGGTAGCCGATGCGCGCCACCATCTCCCGGTGGATCAGGAAACCGAGAAACGGCAGCCAGCCGACCTCGGCGACAGAGTCAAGGGCGGCATGTTTTTCAAACACCCTGGTCTCACGGTTCCGGATCACGTCAATGGGGAAGCAGAGCCGGTGCGGGCAGTGGCGTTCCACCGCCGACGATCCATAGACATCGTGTTCAGACGCGGCCTGATCCAAAAGCGCTGCGAGCGCGTCGGGCAATGGTTCGGCATCGTCGTCGAGCATCCAGAACCAGTCCCATTGTTTCGTCATTCCAAACCGCAGTCCCGCGTTAAACCCGCCCGAACCGCCGGTATTGGCGGCAAGGCGGATATAGTGAATCCGTTCGTGGGGCATTATGTGCAATTGTTCAAGCAATAGGCGGGTGTTGTCGGTTGATGCGTTGTCCACAATAATAATGTCGCAGGGCAGGGTTTGACGCAGCACGGCGCCGATGCATTTGACAAGGAGGTGCCTGCGATTGTGGGTGACGATGATCGTTGCGGGTTTTCGTGGTTTCATATGCCGATGAGGGATGTCGATGTAAAGGGAAGTCAGGATCGGATTTGCCGGATGATGCGGTCTGCAACGGAAAGGGCGCGGGCGGTTACCTGATCCATGTTGTAATATTGATATTCCGCCAGTCTTCCCACGAATGTCACGGTTTTGTCTTTCTGGGCCAGGGCCTGGTAGCGCTGATAGAGCGCCTCGTTTTCCGGGCATGGCACGGGGTAATACGGATCGCCTTCGGCGGAGGGATATTCCCGGACAATCGAGGTGCCTGGATGGACCTGTCCGGTAATGTGCTTGAACTCGGTAATCCTGGTGAAATCATGATCATTGGGGTAGTTGACGACACCCACGGGCTGATATTGGGTGATGCCTGGAAGGTGTTCATGGTCGAAGGCCAGGGAACGGTAAGGCAGCTTTCCGAAACAATAGCCGAAATAGGCGTCGATGGGGCCGGTAAAGATGATGTGATCCGCCTTGAACCGGTCGCGTTGCTTCAGGTAGTCAACCCCCAGCTCAACCCGGATGTTCGGGTGATCCAGCATCCGCTGGAACATCTTTGTGAAGCCTTCGGACGGCATGAACTGGTAGGTGTCGGTGAAATAGCGGTCATCGGTGTTCGTGCGCACCGGAATCCGGGATGCGACCCTGGCGCTGAGATTGGCCGGCGTCACCCCCCACTGTTTTCGGGTGTAGCCTTTGAAGAATTTTTCATAAAGATCAACGCCAACTGAATTCAGAAACGCATCCTCGCTGTTGGCAATGACCTCTTTTTTTTGACGGACCCTTTCCAGATGGCGTCTGACGCCATCCTCATCCAGATCAAGCCCATAGAGCAGATTGATGGTCTCTCTGTTGATGGGAATCGGCAGGAGCCTCCCATCGACAAAGGCCCGGACTTTATGCGCATAGGCCCGCCATTGCGTAAACCGCGATAGAAACTCAAAGACATCCTTGTTATCGGTGTGGAAAATATGGGGCCCGTACCGGTGAACGAGAATGCCATTTGCGTCGAGTTCATCAAAAGCGTTGCCACCGACATGAGCTTTTTGTTCTATCAGCAGAACTTCAACGCCGGCTT
>DFZE01000017.1:0-11135 GCA_002382065.1 Desulfobacteraceae bacterium UBA4064 | reverse complement strand
ATTGCGATTAAAAAACTTGAACATCAATTATAAGGTCTTTTCAAGATCACAATCAGGCTTTTAATGCCACTATCATGAAATGGCAGTAACGTATTGGTAAAAAGCTTCGGTCTCCTGCACACACCGGTCCAGTTTGAAACGCGATATGACATCCTGTACGGCGGAAATCCCCATTTGTAAACTCAATTGTTCGTTATTCAAAAGTTTGATCATTGCGCGCGCCAATTCGGACGGGTTATCCGGAGGTACCAGAAGGCCGGTTTTTAGATGGGAAACAACTTCTGGAACTCCGCCAACATAACAACTCACAACCGGTTTACCGTAGCGCATCGCTTCAAGCAAAACAAGACCAAAGGATTCATAGCGTGAAGGAGCAACAAATAGATTGCATTGCTGGTAATGATGATCGCGCTGATCGTCTGATACAAAGCCAAGATATCGGATTTTCGATTTGGCATTGCTGGGCATGCCTTCCAACGAATACGCCAGAAACGATCGGCCCCCTCTCCAAGCCTGATCCTCTCCAATGACCGTTAATGTTGCTGAAGGTATGGCCGCAACAACTATTGGCCAAGCCTTTGCAAGTACGTCAAACCCTTTACGCTCTTCAATGCGCCCAACGAACAAAATGTCTTTGCGACCGAATGGGCCTGGGATATGCCGAGACGAAATGCCTCTTGGCAAGGAGTGTAAAATAACCCGTTTTGGCATGTGCATGGGCAAGCGATAAGTATTGGTGCAAATTTTGAGATTTTCATGGCTGTTTCCGATGCAGGCATCTGCACGATGCGCCTGGTAAGTCTCAAAGACCGTGCCAGCGCGAAAAGGAACTATGCCATCAGGAGCGATGATGGCCGAAGGGGTCGACACCCTCATGATGAATTTGGGACGAGGAGATTTGAGTTTTCTTGTTAATGTCCATAATGCCGGGAAGGCTGTATTGTGAAACTCAACGATTTCAAATGGATGATATCGATGAATGTGTTCAAGTTTGTTGCGCATTCGAATGGATGTTTTCAAATATTCAAGCGAGCAAAGGTACTTTGAAGAAGCTTTGTTGTTGGGAACATAATGAATTGTGTATCCATCGCGTGAAACTGTGGCTGTAGAGGCTTTTCGACTTCCTGCAATTACATCAATATGATGCCCTTTGCTGCTGAGACCTGATGCTAAATCCTCAATATATCGAATGATGCCATAATAGCATTCGGGTGAAAAAAAATAGCTCAATAATGCGATATGCACGATGATCACTTCTTGGCAGATTGTTTGAGTTATTTTATTAAGTTCAGCGGGTTAATTGTTCGCGTGAAAAATTTCCGTTTAAGTCTCCTAATACTAATAAAAAAAGTATACAACTTGTAGTTCTTGTGATCCTGCTCAACCAGGTCAAAAAAATAGCCTAAAATTCGATAATTAAAGAACTTGGGATTGAAAAGAATAATTTTCGGAATTTTTCTTAATTTGGTTGAGAGAAGATCATATGCGCTGATATTTCTATCTAACACGGCTTCGTGACAATAAAAAGAGAATAACCCTATCCTTGCTATAGATAGTATTGCGTTTCGATCATTTTCTTTTTTTATTGGCAATGAATCAATATAACGTTGAAGGACTTTCTCTTTGGCGATTACCATTTTTTCTATCTTGGAAGATTTTGTTTCATTATGGGCTATTCTGTAACCGCACATTGTCCTATCAATTTTGTAAAATTTAAAGTTGGATAGGCTCGCACGGATCCAGAAATCATAGTCTTCAACATAGCAGTCATTATCAAATCCGCATAGTGACAAAAAAACGGCTCTTCTGATTATGGCCGCATGTATAGGAAATATTCCTGATTCAAGATATATCGAAATAACAATATTTTTTCTGACTTTTGATGTTTTTATTCGTTTTATAACATTTCCTGAAGAATCAATATAACAGAAATTACCATAGATAATATCTATGTTTTTTTCATTCATCATTCTAAAAATATTATTATAAATATCACAAGCGATTATATCATCAGCATCAAGAAAATGTAAAAATATCCCTTTTGCATGCGACACCCCTACGTTTCTTGCATTAGCTGTCCCTTTATTATCCTGAAAAATATAAACAAAATTGCTGTATTTTCTACAATAATCCAATATAATTTCGCATGAGTTGTCAGTTGATCCATCATTGACTACAATGCATTCCCAATTCGTAAAGGATTGCTGTAAGATGCTATCAAAATTGCTTCTTAAAAATTTAGCATTATTGAAGCAAGGTATGATAATGGAAAGAATTGGCTTCATTGACTATAGGGCATGGGATGTCTGTTGGTTTAAAAAAGGCGGCTTTAAATGGCGATTGTATTTTTTTTATTTTTTACTGAGCCTAATATGACGATCTATTCTGCTTTTACGGCTATAACCAAATCTATTCAGTAAGGAAAAAAGAAAATTTAGCGTATCACAATATACGATCAATACGCAATTCTTTACAAATGTAGCACCTTGATCATATTTTAAGAATCGTTTAGCTTGATTGGATGCATATAATGATGCTTTTGACACTATTCTTCGTTTATACATGATAGATAGTTTAACATAGGCGCTTGCGATGGATACAGCATTCGAAAGATATTTCAACTCCTCCGGAGGTATTTTCTTTAGGCATTGAATAAAGAATTCAGCCTGTTCATGCTGATAGGAAGGAATAGTAATGGTTCCCTGCTGGACATGGAGTCGTGCTTTGACTAAAATATCGGGCATATATAAAAATTGGAATTTCTCAGCAATTCTGAACCAAAGATCATAATCTTGAGCCGTAACAAGATCTTGATTAAAATTTCCGATTGTTTCAAAAACTTTTTTATGAATCAGCAGAGTGCATCCATGAATAGGGGAGTTAGTTATTAATGCATATTTCATTTTTCTATAATCTATGGGGATAATTTCTTTTCTATGTAATGGTAAAGATTTCGAGTCAATGTATTCTATACAGCTATACGGGATTATGTATTTGTCATTTGCTTTTCGTATAAGATCAATTTGGGTTTGTATTTTTCGTGGATCATATAAATCGTCATGACTCAACCAAGAAAAATAATCACCTTCCATCTTATCGATACCATAATTCAATGCCGAGCCCACGCCACCATTATCCTTTTTGAAATACCGAATTTTTCTTCCGTATGATAACGCGATCCTGTCTGTCGAACCTTCATCATTGGAACCGTCGTTAATGACTATTACTTCAAAATTTTGATAAGTTTGAGTTAGCGCGCTATCAATGGCTTCCCTGAGGTAATTGGCCCCGTTGTAAACCGGAATTATAATAGATACCTTGGGGTTGAATTCGGTCATCATTTGTACCAAACGGTTCTATTGATATAATCGGTATAACTCAAGATTATGCGCAAAACTTTTTGGGATACATTGTCTGTATCATAATCGTGAACGATACGAAACGCTTGTGGATGAGCGGTATCGTGCGCCACAGCGACATCGATCGAGCGAAAGACAGTCTCTCGCGTAAGTCCGCTCATGATCAACGTCGTTTCGTCCATTCCTTCAGGCCTTTCATGGGCTTGGCGGATGGTAATGGCGGGAAACCTTAAGATGGAAGATTCTTCTGTAATCGTGCCGCTATCCGAAAGAACGCAATAGGCATTGCGCTGCAATTTGATATAGTCCAAAAAACCCAGTGGCTTGAGAAATTGGATGCGCGGGTCAATGGTTAAAGTCTTTGATCCCTCTAATTTTTTCTTCAGGCGCGGGTGGGTCGTGACGACAACCGGCATCTCATAGCGGATTGGCAGCGAACTCAATGTATCGATAAGGTCTTTGAAGTTTCGCTCGTTATCAATGTTTTCTTCGCGATGCGCACTGACAAGCATGTAGCGCGAAGGGGTCACCCCCAACTGGTTTAAAATGTTCGACGTTTCAGCTTGCGGCAAATAATGATCCAGCACCTCTTTCATCGGAGAGCCGGTCTTGATGATCGTCTCCGGTTTAATGCCTTCGGCCAGCAGATAGCGCCGGGCATGCTCGGAAAAAACCATATTGATATCACTGATATGGTCAACGATTTTCCGGTTGATCTCTTCCGGCACGCGCTGGTCAAAGCAACGATTACCGGCCTCCATGTGGAATACAGGGATTTTTCTCCGTTTCGCGGCGATAACGGACAGGCTGCTGTTGGTATCGCCTAAAACAAGCACCGCGTCGGGGTTGACTTCCGATAATATCGCATCTGATTTGGCGATAACATTCCCAATGGTTTGGGCCACGTTGCCGGTTGCTGCGTTCAGAAAACCGTCTGGCTTGCGAATAGCAAGCTGGTGGAAAAATATTTCGTTCAGTTCATAGTCATAGTTCTGACCCGTATGAACAAGGATATGCTCCGTATGCTGATCGAGTTCGAAAATGACACGGCTGAGCTTGATGATTTCCGGGCGTGTGCCGACAATCGTCACGACCTTAAACATGGCGTTGGTCCTGGATGTAGGGAAGTGTCAGTAAGAGATCCTTAATTTCCGAAATGGAAAGTCGTTGTGTGTTCTCGGATGTGTAATCTTCCATTTCGGAGATTCTGGTCTGGCCATTGGTGAAATATCGATCATAATTCAAATCCCGCATGTCAGCGCAGATGCGATAGTATCTGCCCAAATCAACAGCACGCGCCATCTCTTCACGCGTAATCAGTGATTCATGCCGTTTCTCGCCATGTCGCGTCCCGATGATACGAATTCGGGATTTACCATGAAAAATATCGGTCAGTGCCTTGGCAAGGTCCAGGATGGTAGATGCCGGGGCCTTGGGCACAAAAATATCCCCTGGCGCTGCATTGGAATAGGCGTACAACACCAGATCGACCGATTCATCCAGGGACATGAGAAAGCGCGTCATGTCGGGGTCGGTGACAGTGATATCTTTTCCTTCCTTGATTTGTTTGACAAACAGCGGAATGACCGATCCCCGCGATGCCATGACATTGCCATAGCGAGTGGCGCAGAAGGTCACACCTGCCGCATCGCCGGTATGGGATTTTGCAATCATCAGTTTTTCCATCAGGGCCTTGGACAATCCCATGGCGTTGATCGGGTAAACGGCCTTGTCGGTACTGAGAACGATGACTCGCTCAACACGGTTGGCAATGGCGACGTTGAGCACATTTTCAGCCCCAAGAATATTGGTTCGCACCGCTTCCAGAGGATAAAATTCGCATGAAGGAACCTGCTTGAGTGCGGCGGCATGGAAGACAAGATGGATTCCCTTCATGGCGGCGTCGATGCTGTCATATTGCCTGACATCGCCAATCCAGAATTTTACTTTTGGATTCTTGAAAAACAGCCGCATGTCTTCCTGTTTTTTTTCATCCCGGCTGAATATGCGAATTTCGCTGATATTGGTTTCCAGAAAACGGTTCAGCACCGCATTCCCAAAGGAACCCGTACCGCCGGTGATCAGAAGTTTTTTATCTTTGAACATGATTTATTTTTCTTCAGACAAGGCTGTTTTATAATATCGATCAACAAAATCCGTGTGCATTTCGGCGACCAGCGCTTCCCATCCCGGCGGCGAGTATCCGGTTAATGTTCTGAAATGATCCGATCGCAGCGAACGGTCACAGCAAAAATCATCAAAGGGCTCGATATGGATATCTTTTTGATATTGTTCTGCAATGAGTTTCAATAAGTCGTATTTCGATATCGGTTCCGATGAGATATGGTAAAGGCCCGAAAGACTGCTATTGGGAAGAACATGGCGCTCAACAATTCTTGACAGCTCCACCGTCGGGAAACCGGAGTAAACCGCCTTGGTGAATCCCTTGACGGTGTCGGCCTGCGCGAGAAACCATTCCACCAGTCCCAGCCTGCTTTTCAATTCGTGACCGATGATCGATGTCCGCAACGTGACGCAATGTGGATAGGTCACCTCGCCCAGCAGTTTGGTTCGTCCGTAAAGATCATTGGGTGAAGGCGGATCAGACTCGGTGTACATTCCTTGTTTTCCATCAAACACACAATCGGTGCTGATATGGATCATGCGCGCTTTCGCGGCCATGCAGATCATTGAAATGCGATGTGGCAACTGGGCGTTGATGGTGATTGCGATCAGGGGATCGCCAGCGCTTGGGAGCTGTTTGATCAAACCAATGCAATTGATGACAATGTCCGGCTGGACCGTTGCCAGCGATCTGATTACGGTATCGAAATTATCGGCATCAACATCAGATCGAATCCGCTTGATATCCGTTCCCCGGAAACATAAAGGTAAATCCCGGATCGATCGGGCAGTGCCGAAAACATCATAATTCCCGGAACTGGACAGGCGATCAAAAAGGGTATGGCCAAGCATGCCGGTGACGCCGAGAATCAAAACACGTTTAGGTAGCATATTGACTTTTTTTCTCCCTCGCAACCGTCAAGTACATCTCAATGGTTTTGGATTTCAACAAATCATAATCAAGCCGCTCTTTGCATATCCTGAAATTTTCTTCTGCCGCCCGATTGACCAAGTCATCATCCATCAGCGCTCTTCGAATTGCGATTTCTATAATTTCAGGGTCTTCGGGTGGGACTAAAAATCCAGTCTTGCCATCCACGATCCATTCATCTGCGCAGGATGTACAGGATTGAATCGGGAAAGATCCCATGACCATGGCTTCGAGCAAAGAGGTGCTGATGGCATCGCTGATGCTCAACCCGATGGATATTTTGGCTTGGCCATGAAAACGGAGGATATCGATATGGGGGGTGTTTTTGGGAATAATTTGAACAGGAATTCCGCTCGATTCAGAAAACAGCTCTGCAGCAATAATCACATCCGGATTCGCGGAAAAGATGGCCACAGTATAGCCGGTCAAAATTTCCGGACAGCGGGAGAGGGCTCTAATGCCCGCAAGCGCGCGTCCCGCCCAATGCTGATACCCTTTCAGCATGATAAGACGGCGTTCTGATATTTTGCCTTTTTTTTTCAGCGGCATAATTGCATTGAAATCGAATCCTCCGGTGTTTGGGAATACCGGCAGTTCTTTTCCTCGGCACAACCCATATTCGTATGCCAAATTGATATCGCGACAACACTCACAAGCATAATAGTCGCAAGCATCAAGAACGGTTTTGATCTTGTCCGCATGTCCAGGCAGACGATGGTAAAGATAGAGGTCGCTACCCCAGTTTGTTACGATCCATGTGGGAAATTTCGTTTTGCGTGCTTCCATCGCAGACAGGGTGGTGTAACCTGAGTATTGTATCTCTAGGGAATGAACTATATCCGGCTTTATCCTGTCAATCAAGCGCCTCAATCGTTGGCTTCGGTTCGGCATCAATGGTGCCAATTCAACGCGCCTTAAGCGGTTAAACACTTTATTGACCAGTTCGACGTCACCAGGAAACGGCCACGGCAGTGATTTCCGCTGTTTAACACGCAGTCTTGCTTTGTCAGAGTGTACCAAACGGTCATGGATGGTCACGTTCCGCAATTCGGGATGAATATCAGAATCCTGCGATGGAAATAAGTGAATGTCCCACCCCTGGTCTGCAATTTGATTGATCCAGCGTACCGTATGAATACTGTCTGCCATGGCAATAAAGAGAATACGCAAACCTACCCCCTCGCATTTGATTGAAACAACTTGAGAAACTCGGTCTGAACCATCTCAAGACTGAAATCAGTTGCAGCACGTGCGCGGGCATTCTCTCCCAACCTTTGTCGTAAGCCTGCATCTTCTATAATATGTTGGATTGCCTGTACTAACATCGTAGGCTCGTTCACGTCCACAACCACGCCACATTCATGCTTTTTGAAATACCAACTTACAAACGAGTCAGCCGGGGCGTGAACCAAAATTGGTCGTCCGCTCGATAGATACTCTCCCATTTTACCCGGTGACGAAGTTTTAATAACCTCCGGAATCGGCGAGTTAAAAGCCAGAGGTAAAAAGAGAATGTCTGCCTGCCGCTGAACTTCAACCACATGCGCGAGGGCCATGTGAGGGTGATGCACAACTGGTCCGCAGATAGCATGCTGTTTCAAATCTGTCATAGATTGTCCGGTGTATAAATGCAGATTCACATTCAGCCGACCGAGCTGTTGCATTGCAGCAATTAGGTTACAAAATGCATCATAATGAGCATGATAGATAGCGCCTGTGTAAACAACCTTGATCTCGTCTTCACGCGCCGGCCACACGATTTTGTTCTCAACTTTAATATCCGATACTTCACATGAATTGCGAATTATCGTGGGTTCAACCTGATACCGCCTGCGATATTCGTCACGCAAGAATTCGTTGGGAACGATAACGCCAGCCGCATCTTTGAGCATGATGGATTCAGTGTATTGCGCAAAGACCCGGTACACGCGCGTGGCCCATTGATGTATGTAGTCATCAAAAATGTATGCATAAAATGGTACACGAGTCCATCGGATAGCAAGATAGCCTGCGGGTAGGTCAATAAGGTCTCCCGAACATGATACGATTGCGCCGCATTTTTCGCTTTTGACGATGTCTGCAACGCTACGAGTTCGTTGCAGAATCTTTAACAGGCTATCAGCAACTGACAGCACTCTGAGCCGTCTTGACCCTTTCAAACGGAACTCCGATGTTAGATTATAGTACCGGGCAGGCAATCTGGATGGCGAGCCTTGCACACAAGCGTATGCATCGTAGTTCTGCCGAGAAAGTAGACAGTAATCTTCTGAATTCCAATTCCGTAACAATTGATACAGCGCTATCGCCTGTCCAGAAGGAGATGGTGGCAAGACGTGGGAAAGCACAGCTATTTTTACTCGAGAAGTGATAGATTCCTTTTGTATAATACTTTTAAAAGCCCAAAATGCACCAAATGGAGAATCATAGCTCGCACCTTTCCCACTAATTGAATGGAAGGCTTGCGATGCCAAAATATCCCAGGATAATTCAAAGTCATCTGACGTCCATCCTGACTTGTGTACCTGCCATTCACCTCCACGTAAACCCCATCCATCTATGTCACCGGTCTCGTAATCTTGCTGCATGAAACCTAATGGAGTGAATAGGATGATCTGCCTTCGTGCAATTCGCTCACATTCCAGTAACAACTGATGTCCATCATCTTTCTCCAGATGCTCGATCACGTCAATCAAAAAAACAGAATCTACCGACCTGTCTGGCATCACGCCCACCACTTCTTGCGCGGTGCCTTGAAGGATCACAATATTTGAAAACCCTGCGAAGCGATTCTGCAGAATTTGCACGTACTCTGGATGCGGCTCGCAACAAATATGCAATTGCGGTTCAAAGAACGTTTGAGGGCGGATTCCACAACCGATATCAAGCACGACATCGACCTTTTGAATATGGTCTGCGATCACTTGATTTAGAGTTTCCCGATCAAACCATCGAATGCTCATTATCAACCATTCTCCAAAACAAGTTGCCCTGTATTGAGCTGTTCAGTATGCCATTGTAGAATTGGACGTACAACACCAGACCACCCTCCATAATAATCACCACGAACCCCACCAGTGTCGTAAACCTCGAATTCTATACACTCGTCCTCTTTTAGCACAGAAAAGCCTGGATGATCTGCAAATATGATTACAGTAACCTTGTAGCAGCCTTCATTCAGAAAACTGCAAGGCATTTGGCATGTGCTGCGGAATAAACCCGCAGGCCTATCTTTACCGTGCCACTTGGCCTCATGATTGCTGATTGAACTGAGAACACAGGTACCTTCTTGGTTAAACAGGACTACCGTTGTACCCAACCTATTACCCGGTTTTAAATTCCAATATTCGATCTCAATGTAGAACAAATTATCACTGCCTATTCTTCTAATCTTTAAACCAGATTCATCACGAACGCATACACTGCGCAGTCTAACGAGCTCGTACTCCGGTAACTCTTTCGGATCATCCCAGTGCCGATCAGCCTTGCCCTGACTTCCGGAATCAAGATAAGTGTTTAAAACCTGAGCAGACGATCCATCTTTTTCAACATAACCACGTGATAGAAGAATTGATCTGCTGCACAAGACTCGTATCGCGGCCATGTTATGACTCACAAATAACACCGTCCGACCTTCTTTCTCCACGTCGCCCATTTTCCCCAGACACTTTTTCTGGAATGCTGCATCTCCCACTGCAAGCACTTCATCCACAACCAGAATCTCTGGTTCCAGATTGGCAGCCACGGCAAAGGCCAATCGAACATACATCCCGCTTGAATACCTCTTGATCGGTGTGTCCAGGTATTTCTCCACCTCGGCAAAGGCCACAATCTCATCAAATTTTCGTTTGATCTCTGCCCGGCTCATGCCCAGAATGGCGCCATTTAAATAAATGTTTTCCCGGCCGGTCAGCTCCGGATGGAACCCGGTCCCCACTTCCAGCAGACTGGCCACCCGGCCCCGGATGGTCACCCGCCCTTCTGTCGGCTCTGTGATGCGGCTTAAAATTTTCAGCAGCGTGCTTTTCCCGGCCCCGTTCCGGCCGATGATGCCGACCGCCTCGCCCCGACGGATTTCAAAATTGACGTCCTTTAAGGTCCAGATGTCTTCATGGGTATCACCCTGTACAACCGGCATGCCGGTGAACATGTCCCGGGTTTTATTCCACACGCCCCTGGCATTTTCCATCAGCACATCCCGCAGGGCCGTGTAGCGTCCGCTTTCGGCCTGATGGCCGATGCGGTATTTTTTCCCAAGATTTTCGGCTTTTATGACGATGTCAGACATAAAATAAAGTTTTAAGTTTCAGGTTTTAAGTTTTAAGGAGTTCGCGGTCTTAACATTTTTATCAAACATTCCAAGATCATATCGATGCTCATCATAATCACCGACCGGCACCCGGCATGCCTTTCTGGATTTCAATTACCCGGGTGAGATCCATTCCGGAAATCGCAGACACATCTTCAACCCGCATCCCTCCGGCCAACAATGCCCGAATTATTTCTGCTTTGCCTTCATCTATCCCCTTTTTGATCCCGATCTCTTCGCCTTTTTTGATCCCCAGCTCTTCGCCCTTTTTAATTCCGATTTCTTCGCCTTTGGCAAAAGCTGATTTGATCCGTGTCCTCTGGTCCATCAGTTCCGCTTCCCGGGCCTCATACGCCATCCGTGCCTTTTCATCCTTCGATATGATCTGTAACACTCGATGTTCAAGTTTTTTAAT
>DFZE01000147.1 GCA_002382065.1 Desulfobacteraceae bacterium UBA4064 | reverse complement strand
AACATATGCCTGTTAAATGGCAACAAAAATGACCACAGAAGAGGTTTCGAAAAGGCATTGTTTAAAGCTAAAGGGACTCAACATAAATTAGAAATTGGGGCAGTGCCACTCCGCTGCAAATCGATCGGTTACCATCTTAAACTCGACTCTTTTTTGTCTTGACATATGGGTCCACTTCACAGCCCCCGTTGTTCAATGATGCGCAATGCGCCCAGAATTTGCACGGGGGAGATATCTTTAATGGACTTACCCCCCAATGTAGGGAAAATATTCAATTCGAGCCATCGGATCATAGTATGGGCATGGCCCGGAGTCCATTCGCTTAAATGTTTCCTGTGCCATTCCCGAGCAACATTTTCAAATGTATTCAACCGAACGGCTTTTTCTTCTTTCCGTGCGGCCCCTGGGTCAATACCATTTGCGATCATCTTCCGGGCAACATTTCGTTTCTCACGAGCATCAGAGAGGGTGATTTCCGGGTACGTCCCGAAGGACAGGGTCTTTTCTTTGTCGTCAAACTGATAGTAGAATCTCCACCATTTCCCGCCATTGGGATTCACGACCAACCGGAGGCCCTTTCCATCTGAAAGTTTATATGGTTTTTCTTTCGATTTCGCTTTTTTGATGGTAAGGTCTGACAGTTTGTCCGTTACCCGGTTTTCTGTTTTTGTGTTTTGCCCCATGTAAAAACACTCCCTGTTTTTTTGATAGGTTACAAAATATCCGGGTAACTTTTGCGTTCAGGATTTTGCTATTTCAAGTTACCCGGATTTTTATAGGATTTTAATGGTCTTAATAACACACTATCGGACAATCGACAATAAATAATTCATTAATATCAATGTGTTTTGGACTTTATTGGATTGTATAGAACTATAACTCGATAGATATTTTATCAATTAAACCAGGCATGACGGGCAGGAAAGCATATGAATGCACCGACAGGACGAATTCTGGTCGTGGATGACAGCCAGATGATTCGAATGCAGATTCGGGAAGAACTGGAGGAAGGGGGGTACGATGTCATGGAGGCCAGAAATGGTCTGGAGGCATTGATCCAGGCGGCGTCGCCGTCTCCACCGGATTTGATTACGCTGGATATTGAAATGCCCAAGCTGAACGGATTCGATACCTGCCGAAAGCTGCGGAGTGGCAGTTACGCACGATTTTTTAAAAAAAGCGATGACCATCGGGTTCCGATCATTTTTATCACCGGAAATGACACCATTGCGGATCGAAAAACAGGATTTGAGCTGGGTGCGGTAGATTTTATCAGCAAACCGTTTCAGAAAGGTGAAATTCTGGCGGCCGCCAATAAAATTCTTCGGCAGTCTGTCACCCAGAAGGGCATTCGCGCCCTGATCGCCGACGACAATCAGTTTGCCCGAAAAATTACCTCCCTGTGTCTGAGCCAGGAAGGCATCGATGTTCACGAGGCCGGGGATGGACAAAAAGCTTATGACATCATTGCCAAAAGGCTGGAAACAATCGATATCGTCATTACCGATCTGGTAATGCCCAACATGGACGGCATGCAGTTGTGCAGACAAATCCGGCAGGGGCTTGGCATGCTGGATATCCCGATCATTGTATTGACCGCCGTGTCCGATCTGTCGGAAATTCTGGAGGTGTTCAAGGTCGGGGCCTCGGACTATCTGATCAAGCCCTATGCCAAAGAAGAGCTTCTGGCCAGAATCAGCGTTCATATCGAGCGAAACCGGATCAACCGGGAATTGCGGGAAACCATCCGGCTGTTGAAAGAAGCCAATGAAAAAATTGAAAATTTATCCATCCGGGACCCGCTGACCGGATGTTACAACCGCGGCTATCTGAACAGTCAGATTCAGAAAGAAATCAAACGGGCCACCCGCTATGGCAAGCCCCTTTCGATCATCCTTTCCGACATCGATCATTTCAAACGGGTCAATGACACATACGGGCATCAGGCCGGAGACCAGGTGCTGATCCGGTTTGTGGAAACCATTCAGCGCGTCATTCGAAAGGATATTGACTGGATCGCCCGATACGGCGGTGAGGAGTTTCTGGTTGTCCTGCCCGATACGGCATTGGGCAACGCCTGTTCCGTAGCTGAAAAACTGAGAAAAACCATATCCCGCGAGCCGATTTCATGGGAAGGTCAGGAAATATCCATTACATCCAGCTTTGGATTGAGTGGGATTGATGGTATTCAGGAATCCGATGAACCGGTTTCGGATTGTCTTCTCAAAATCGCCGATGAAAATCTTTATGAAGCCAAGCGAAACGGCCGGAATCAGGTGGTGACCCGATGATCAGTCTGCCCGATAGATCATGCGCTCGTCCATCGGTGTCATCATTTTGGGCTCTGGCCAACGCCCGGAAACAGGATATGATCCCTCCCTGGCGGCATCGCAGGGCTTTGGATCAAGAAAGATCGGTCTGTCACGAATATCGTTTTCCGGCACCGGTGCGCTGAATTCGATTGCGATGTGATTGGGATCGAAGGCATAAACGGAATGAATAAAATCATGGTCAATGACTTCGGATACCCAGATATCCGCTGCTTCCAGCCTGTCCTTGATTTCCCACAGATCATCATCGGTGGCGACGCCGATTGATACATGATCAAAGACAAACGGTCCCTTGACCGGAACCCCATGATCCTTGGGTATGGCGTTTTCGACATCGGGCCATTCAAAAAACGCAATCATGTCCCGATCGCTGATTTCAAAAAAATAATGCCGGTAGCCGGGTCGTCCCAGACAGGCAACCAGGCGCATGCCCAGCAAATCCCGCCAGAAATGAATAGTCATGTCCATGTCTTTTGTGGCCATGGCCAGATGATTCACACCGGTGTACCGCATGAGGGTCATCCTCCCCGAATCATGATCAACAGCATCTTGAAGGGTTGATGTGCATGCAGGGCGTGGGGAACATTGGCCGGCATGATGAGCATCTGACCCGACAGAACGGTTACCGGTTTGCCGCCGATGGAAATTTCAGCCTCGCCATCCAGAATATGAACCACGGCATCATACGGGGAAGTATGCTCGGAAAGCCCCTGGCCCGCATCAAATGAAAACAGGGTGATATTGCCAACATCCTTTTTCAGCAGGGTTTTGCTGACCACGGAGCCGATGGCATAACTGACATGATCTTTCAGATTGAAGGGGACACCTTTTTCTGCGATGGTGGATGGGTCCATAAAAACTCCTTTCGGGGGTGATGCCCGCCACGGCCATATATGAGCGATGCGGATGCTTTTGATGCAGCACCCGATTGAGCGGGAGTGCCCGCCATCTGCTCAACCTTTGAGCGACACAGCACTATTGCAAATAAATTAACACACGCACACCGGATGTCAAAAACAATTTCCATTTATTGAGGTGTCTGACAACTTGTCAAATAATCATTATTGTTGATTCAAAAGATAATACATGTAATTAAACGGCCATACCTTAAAACCGGGGGCCGCCATGAAGGATAAACCGCAAAATGGCTGATCAGGGGCAAGCTGAATACAGAAAAACACTCAGAGAACGCTTTCTGGCAGGAGAAACGGATACGCACTCTGATGAAACACTGTTGGAGTTGCTTCTTACCTTTGCCGTTATGCGAATAGACACAAGGCCGCTGGCTGAAAAGCTTGTCAATATCTTTGGCAGTCTTTCCCGGGTTCTTTCCGCAGCCCCTGAAGACCTCAACAAGATCAAGGGGCTTGGACCAACATCCGTCACCCTGCTCAAGATGGTCAATTTTATTCGATCCGGAACCGAGTCCCCTGAAAAATGCCCGCCAGCCACAAAAGCAGTCGCCACTCAGCAGAAACTGTTTGCAGACCCAACCGATAAAAATACTCCCAAACATCCAAAAACATCCAAACCACTGAAGATCGCTGCGCGACGCAAATTTCAGGTGAGTCGAAGCCACCTGCTTGAATTCAATCATTTTTCCCGCATCCTGAGCTTTCTTTATGAAAACAAAGACACAAAAAGGATAAGCCGACCGCTTTTGATCGAAAACTCCGGTTTGCCGGACGGCCAGGTGGCAAGCCTGGTCAGTATCGGTGCTTCAATGGGCCTGATTCAAAGTGTTGACCAGCGCCTTGCCCCGATCGGGTTATTGATCGCGGAACATGATATCTTTTTTGAAAAACATGGCTCACTCGAATGGTGCCATTACAAGGGGGCGGGCTCGTATCAAAATTTAATCTGGTTTGAGGTGTTTAACCACCTGCTGGCGGAGGAGGCTGCGACAACCCAGGACGGCTGGCATGAATATTTCAGGCGAAAATTAAGTGGTCAATATGCGGAAAATACCATCAGGGACCATGTACCCAAAGAGGTTCGTTTCATCATTGACGCCTATTTGAAACGCAATTTCAGCAAACTGGAAATCCTGCATCAATTACCCGACAATCGGCTTTACCGTCGCCGCTACACCGGTTTTGCCCCCTTTGTTCTCGTTGCCATGATATATGATTTCTGTGCGTCAAAAGAGGCGCGTCTTTTCCAGGTGGACGAGATGGCAGCCATGCCGGGCTCTCCGGCCATGGTCTTTGGACTGGATGTGGCATCTTTCCGGCAACAGATAGAAGGACTTCATAATCGCGGCTGGCTGCGATACGAAACCACGCACAACCTGGATCAGATTCGCCTCAAGCCGGGTTATTCGGCACTTGAATTCCTTACCGCATACTTTGATGAATTGGGAATCAGGAATTAGGAATTACGAATTGGGAATTGGGAATTGGGAATGGTCAATCCATACTTTTTGGGGTCCGTTACACCCTGCTCTCCGCATTCATCATTCCAGATTTGGAAAGTCTTTATCTATGAGTGATTCTGTCAATATCGTTGAACTGGTGAAAGCATTGCCCTCTCGCCCCCGTGGCAGGGCCTGTATTGTACTCACCCATGCCGTATGAAGGCCAAAAAGAATGGGCTGCGGAGTTGGCCCGTCAGACCGGTTCCGAGCACATTGACCTCATGACACATTTCGCTCAAGACACAGATCTCAGCAGCAAGATCGGACAGTTTCTGGTTCCCCGCCTTTTCGAGTTTCTGAAAAACCGGAGCGCGACTCCCGTGTTGATCGTTTCGGGCATGGAGTTTCTCAAAGCCACATGGTCAGGCCAGTCGAACGTCGTCGAGCAGTTCACCAGCCAGATAAAAACTTGGGATCAAACACCCTGTCTGCTTTTTGCAATGCAGTATGACAAGGCACTTGCGACCTATGATTTCGGGAGACGTTTCTCTTATACTCGATGTTCAAGTTTTT
>DFZE01000103.1:3991-5958 GCA_002382065.1 Desulfobacteraceae bacterium UBA4064 | reverse complement strand
GCCCAACACCCATACCTGTCCGGTTTGTTTGGGAATGCCGGGTGTTCTGCCTGTTTTGAATAAAACCGTGGTGGAATTTGCCATTCGAATGGGACTGGCGACAAACTGCCGGATTTCGGAAGAAAGCCGGTTTGCCCGAAAACACTATTTTTACCCGGATTTGCCCAAAGGTTATCAGATCAGCCAGTATGAAAAACCCATTGCCGAAAATGGCCATGTGGATATCCAGATCAATGGGACACAGAAACGAATCGGCATCACCCGGATTCATATGGAGGAAGATGCCGGAAAGCTTCTTCATGATGCCGGAGAGTCTTTCAGCCGGGTGGACCTGAACCGGACGGGTGTCCCCCTGATTGAAATTGTCAGCGAACCGGATATGCGCTCGCCGGAGGAAGCGGTTGCCTATCTCAAAAAGCTTCATGCCATCCTGCGGTATCTGGATATCTGTGACGGGAATATGGAGGAAGGAAGCTTCCGGTGTGATGCCAATGTATCCATTCGGCCCAGGGGTCAGCACAATTTCGGAACGCGTACAGAAATCAAGAATGTCAATTCCTTCCGGTTTATCGACAAAGCCATTCAGTATGAAATCAACCGTCAAAAGGATGTTCTGATGGATGGGGGAGAGGTCATTCAGGAAACCCGCCTGTGGGACTCCGCCAAAAATATAACCGTTTCCATGAGAAGCAAGGAGGCGGCCCATGACTACCGGTATTTTCCGGACCCGGACCTGCTGCCGCTGGTCATCCATAATGACTGGATTCAGCAAATCCGCTCCGATCTGCCCGAATTGCCGGATGACCGGCGTCAACGTTTTGTCGATCAGTATGATCTACCGGCATATGTTGCCGATGTCCTGACGTCTGCCAAAGAAACGGCTGATTATTTCGAAGCCTGCCTCAAAAAAGGAGTGCCTGCCAAGCCGGTCAGCAACTGGGTCATGGGCCCCCTGATGGCGGTTTTGAACACGTCGGGAAAAACCATTTCCGACAGTCCGGTTTCTGAAGAACATTTGGCCGAACTGGTTTTGCTGATTGAAGACGGGACCATCAGCGGCAAGATTGCCAAAACCGTTTTTGAAGAAATGGTCCAATTCGGGCAATCTCCAAAAACCATCGTTTCAGAAAAGGGTCTGGTTCAGGTTTCAGACGCGTCGGCCATCGAACCGCTGATCCGGGATGTGCTTGCCAGAAACCCGAAAGAAGTGGGGGATTATAAATGCGGAAAAGAGAAGGTGTTGGGATTTTTTGTAGGGCAGGTGATGAAAGCCAGCCGAGGAAAGGCCAATCCGCAGATGGTGAATGAGATGCTGAAAAAGATGTTGGCGGAAACCGCTTAAACAAAAAAATCTTGAAATCGTGCTTTCCGTTCAGGCAATAAAATAAGAATATGATCCAAATTCAGACCACAGAGATATTCGATGCCTGGTTTACCAGTCTCAAGGATAAACAGGCAGTAGCACGAATCCAGGCCCGTATCGATCGCGCCGAAGATGGCAATTTTGGAGATTTTTCATCAGTGGGGGATGAGATATTGGAGATGCGAATTCACTACGGGCCAGGGTATCGATTATATTTTGTACAGCGCGGCGCTGAACTGATCATCTTGCTGATGGGTGGAAACAAATCCACACAGGAAAAAGATATCCGTGCAGCAAAACAACTGGCAAGAAAATTGTAGGAGGACCATATGACACTGAAATTACGTAAATGGGATAGCGTCGAATACCTCAAAACTGAGGAAGATATGATACGCTATCTTGAAGCCTGTATGGAAGAAGCAGGGGATGATGCTGGATTTATAGCCAAAGCGATTGGTAACGTCGCCAGAGCACGTGGCATGAAACAAGAAAAAATGCCTGCTGATATCCAGGTTTGAATGTGAAAATGGCTGAAAAAATTATGAATCAAAATAGCCTGACAACAGCGATTGGGTCATAATATAGCGCCTGAACGGAAACCCTT
>DFZE01000103.1:179-3945 GCA_002382065.1 Desulfobacteraceae bacterium UBA4064 | reverse complement strand
TCTGAACAGGAGTTTTCGTTCAAACACTAATATAGATTTTAGGATACTACTGAAAAATTGACTATCAAACATGATATTTCTCAAAATTATGAAAGAAAATAAAATTAAAACAAGTATTTCAAAGGTAGATACACTTGAAGAAGCAGGAGACTTCTGGGATCGTCATAGTCTTGCAGATTATTGGGATGAAACCAGAGAAGTTGAATTTGACGTCAGGGCGGCAAAGAGGCATCGGATAACGATTGATCCGGAACTTTATGATAAAATTATCACACGTTCACATAAACGAGGCGTTTTGCCAGAAACATTGATCAATTTGTGGTTGGCCGAAAAGATCAAAGAATCAGAATTAGCCATATGATGGCGGGTAGATAAAAACGTTCCAGCCACACCCGTACCGGTGGCGGAATCGTATCAATAAAAAAGCCGGAAGGAGAAATTCCTTCCGGCTTTTAATTTTTTGTAAAACAGGTCAGGCGGTCAGATTAGAAAGCCAGTGACAGCCGTGTGCCAAATTCATACGGATCAGAGTCGTTCTCGCCTGTATAGGTGGCATCGCCAGCAAACAGATACGCAGCAACCAGATCCATCTTCAGGTTGTCAATGATGGTGAAAGAGGCCATCAGGTCAACTTCTGTTCCCAGCTCACTGTTGCCTGCGGCGTCGTCTTCAGCCAACTCGGCATACCACAGGTCCGCGGACAGTTTGACGCTTTCCAGAACCTTGAAGCTGGTTCCCAGGTTGAAGGCCATCAAGTTGCTGATCTGGTCAGCCGGAGCACCTGAGGATGCCTGGTTGTCAAAAACGCCGAAACCCATAATTTCTGCCCAGTAGTGTGAAGCACCTTTGGGGTTGAAGAATGCTGTGATTTCGCCGTCGCCGGTGATGCTGTTTTCATCATTTCCAGAGGCATACAGGGCTTTGGCGCGAAGTTCTGCCGGGCCCATGGTCATGCCGCCATAGATGTCAAACAAATAGCCTTTCATATCCAGGCTGTCATGGTTGCCATAGACTCCATAATAGGCCGGGTCGATGTCAACACCACCAGCCTGCATGATTGCAGTGGCGCCAAAATTGAATTTGTCCATTTTGGAGTCAAATTCAACACCAAATGTAAAGGCATCCAGCTCGGTTGTTCCGGGAAGATCGGTGTTGTACCATACGCCGCCATAGTTTTCAGAGGTCAACCATGCCACATGGGGTTTGATGGTGGTGTCTTTGCTCAGATAGATGGTGGGATATAATACCAATACATCCACATCTTTGTCATCATTGGATTCGTCATTGCTTTTGCCGATGCCGCCTTCATTGCCCTTGATGTAAATCAACGGCAGATAAATCGCATCGCTGGCTTTGAAAATGGCTTTGAAACCGGCTGCATCATCATCAAACAGATAGCCTTTGGCCAGCAGGAAATCCTGAACACCAAATTCAAAACGGTGTTGGGCCAATTTGAAATCCACATAGGAATTTTTGATTTCGACCTTGATACCATCGGCGCTGATGTCGCCATAAGAATCGGACGGGCCGCCCCATACGCTATCAAATTCGAACTTGTTGACGAACTTCAAATTCGGGCTCAGTTTTGCGGTGTAGTACAGACGGGTTCTGGTGTCCCACTGTTGCAGATCTCTGGCTTCTGTTTCATCTTCGCCGGTAAAATCGTACTGACTGAAAATTCGGGTTCTCCAATATCCGCCAAACTCATTCTCAAGAGCTGCCGCCGGAATGGTCATTGCGATGACCAACAGGGCTGCGAGTGCCACAATTGATAATTTCTTCATTCTAAATTCCCTCCTCATTGATTTTGCATTGATGATCAAAAAACCTAATAATTTATAATTTCAAGATGATAACCTGAAATACCACCTCCTTTCAATTTTTTATAGTTCATTTGGTATTTTTCTATTACAGATAATTCAGCTTAAATCAAGAAAATTGTTATCAAACGATAAAAAAAATGAGTATGGGTTGCCGTTTCTGACAACGCAATTCGTGGTAATTACGTCAGACCATCCCGATCCGACAAATTCAAATCTGATACTCCGGCATTTCTGACACAAATATCAAGCAAATGCAAGCGTCTTCACAAAAATCGAACCGTCCTTCAGGAGTCGATTTTTGACATCAGCAACTGGATGTCATTCCAGTAACGTTCATCGCGCCTCAGACTTTTGAGATCCGGGTCCATTTCGATGGCCTTCCAGTTCCGATACCCTTTTTCAATGGCTTTTTTTAACCATTCGGATGATTTTTCCGGATCATCCCTGCGTGAATAGACACAGGCCAGATTGTAATATGCAGACGGGTTTTCATCCGGATTTAACGAGACGGCCCGGGTGAAGTGAATCTCAGCCCGCAGCATGTCTCCCTGATGAAACCAGAATATTCCCAGATTGTAGTATGGCTGTGACAAATCGGGATTGATCGCTATGGCTTTTTCAAAATGCACCCTGGCATCAGCTACCGAATTTTTTCGATACAGAAGAATGCCGACATTGTTGTGGGCCATGGCCTGTATGGGATCGATTTCCAGGGCTTTGAGATAATTTGCCATTGCCGCATCGGCCTGCCCCTGTTTTTCCAGGCTGACTGCAATATTATAATATGTATTGGACCGGTATGGGTTGGTTGAAACGATCGGCCAGTTCATTGCAACTGCTGCCAAACCCATCATGCAGACGGGCATCACCAGTTTGGCATATGATTTTTTGCGCATGTATTCGATGCCATACACGAGTCCTGACCCTGCAAACGGTAACATGAAAGGGATGACCGGATACCGGAATCTGGCAAAAACAAAAAAAATTGCAATACTTGTCATATAGGTGATGACAATGACGGGATATATACCCAGAAGTTTCCACTGGCGCCAGGTCAATGCAAGCCCGAAAACCGTCAGGGGTCCCAGAATACCAAAATGAAGAAATATCATCAAAAACGAGAGCAGTCCGGATTCATCAGCCGCTACATACTGACTTTCCGAATCGCTGATCTCGACAGAATTCCAGACCAGAAACCATTTTTTCACCATCAACTGAATCCAGGCGGGGATATCCATGAGTATTTCATTCAGTGCTTTTTTAAACCAGTATCCGGAGACTTCCGATGATGACAGTTTGCGCCCCGAAGCACTTTCGGCGAGACGGATCGCGTCATGACGCTCGTCCTGCCAGTCTCCATGCCCCTTTATCACCGGGGTATAACTCCCATCTGCATGTTCGTGATTGCCAACATAAAAATTGAATCCGGAATTGGCGGTAATCAGGACAAATTCTTTTCCAATCGTCCAGTTTCTGGTCGCAACCGGTAACAGAATCAGACTGGCGCCCAAGATGCATGACAAAATCCAGGTTATATTTTTTTTCTTTTCCCAAAACTGGAAAAGACCATACACCAGAATCAATGTCATCAGAATGACCAGTGCATTCTCCCTGACCAGGGCCAGGAAGCCCAGAACAATCCCGATCCAAAATGCCGTTCTGGACGATTTGTTATGCCAACCCCTTGACAACAGCAGCAGCAGGATTGCCATCAGGAAAAGCGCCAGAACTTCTTTTTGAATCAGGCAGTCTGAAAAAACAGCCGTGGGATAAATGGCCAGAAGGACTCCGGCCATGATCCCGACCGGTCTTGAAAACAGGTTTTTTCCGGCCATCATCACCCATACGCAACTGAGTGATCCCAATCCGATCTGAATCAGCCTGACCAGCATCAAATCCCTGCCAAATACCGAATAGATGCCTGCCAGAAAATAGGGATAAAG
>DFZE01000103.1:0-143 GCA_002382065.1 Desulfobacteraceae bacterium UBA4064 | reverse complement strand
CCATCTGACAATCAGGGCGAGCATAAAAATCAGGCAACCGGATATCCCGGTCTTTATCTGAAAAACCGTATGAGGGTTTTTGGAGGATGGCGGCGATGCCGCAGTTGCGAAGCGGATTGGTTTCATATATAACGCGGTTTCAT
>DFZE01000005.1 GCA_002382065.1 Desulfobacteraceae bacterium UBA4064 | reverse complement strand
CTACCTAAAACCCCTGAAGCTCATCCGATACAGATTAATTTTCTCATCCGGATATAATAGACGCATCCGCACAAACCAAAAATGACGCCAAGACCGGTAACAATGCCATGCCATTTCGGACACGCCTGCCCGGATTTCGCTTTGCCGACAACAGCCATCGCTTCATCAAGGGCAAGCGTTGTATGGATGACATGGCCCATGCCGCCGTCAATCGAAACTCTCCACGCACCGGGGATGTCGGGAACAAACGCGAATCGTCCGTTCTTGTCCGTGCGCCCGTTCTGATACTCGATTTTTTCACCTGCGGGAGAATAGACCTTCACATCGGCATAGCTCATGGGTTCGCCATCATCATACTCCGCGGATATCACAGCCGCCTCCGTTTTCGTGATTCGGTGAAACACCCCGTGGGCATAAGCGATGCCCGAGGCCGTCAGAATAATCACCCATGCATATATCCATGATCGCGATCGCATATATCCATTCCTGATTTATTAAAACGCATTCCTGTGTTTCATTTGATTATAAATGTCAATACATAGAGAAGTCAGCATGAAGATTCGATATCCTCCTGTTCGGGCCGGGGAAGCTGCGGGGCAGGCACCTCGCTTGAATGACAACCATGCCCCGCGGCTTCTTTTCCTGTGATTACTTTACCTGAAAGGTCAAAGTGGCGGTAAATGCCTGTTTGTCGCATACAGCCAGATCGGGGTAGGGCATTTCCTGCTTGACGATCAGGAGCCAGATACCAGCCTTGATCATCCTGATCTTGGCGATCCCCTCCTTGTTCGTATAAGTAGTGTATGCAAACGTGCTGGGTTCGCCGGAAAATCCGGCATACGTCCCATAAACGTAGTTCCTTGCAGGCTTTCCCTCAAACAGCACTTTTACGGGCAGGTCATCGCCTTCCTTGAGGGTGGCGGGATCTTTCATCGGAATAATTTCCAGCTTGTGACCAAGTACCTGAGAGAATGTCTCGCCCCCTGGGGTCCCAACCGTGAAGAGCGCCTTGGCGTATTTCTCGGAGAAGCTGCATGCGATAACATCCTTGATGTCTTTTTTGCTCTTTCCTTGCTGATACCCTTCCGCGGTTTTCGAGAAAAACCCGTTATGGGGAATTGCCACCGCTACGTAAGAGCCTTGATTGAGGGACGCCTTTGATTGATAAGCGTTGTCTCCCTGGGGGACAGCCGCTTCGTTGAAGCCTGGACCGATGAAGAAGACTTTATCGACCCGATCCCGGGACATGAAATCCTTTCCGGGGACCACGAACTGATGTCCCCATCCCAGGGTGAGCACGGCCGGATTGGATTTATCGAGATGATAGCTCTGCATATCGATCCACATGTCGTGGGCATGGCTGACCGATGCATGAACGACCAGCAGTAAAACGGCAAAGATGAATCTTCGGATATTCTTGATACGGTTAATTCTCATTTTTTCGTCCTTTCTTTTGGCATGTTGTAGATAACGGTAAGTAACAAAACAAACGCTGTGCGCACAGCGTTCAAAAAACCCACTTCAATTCGGCAAAAACAGTTCTTCCGGGATATGGGTGATACACGTGGTAGAGCTGGTCGGTGATATTGTCCACGCCAATGCTGGCTAACCAGTTTTTGCTGAATTTATAGGAAAACTTGGTGTCAAACACCAGGAAATCATCAATACCGCCGTATCCGCCTTCGGTGTCGCTGTTGTCGAGTTTTCCATACTGCTTGCTCGCATAGTGACCGGCAAACGTCAATGTCCATCGATCGGTAGGCGCATAATCCAAAACGCATTTTGCGCGCCAATCCGGTACTGCTGGAAAAGTCTTGCCAACGCTGTCCGGGACGTTGTCATTTCTCAGTATCACGGAATCTGTCCAGGCCACATTGGTGAACACTCCCAGTCCGTCGATGAAAACCCTGCGCTTGTTCCAGGCCAACTCAATTCCTCGAGTTCTGACTTCGTCAACGTTCTGGTAGTTTGACACATTGGTATAGTAGTTCGTTTGACTGTAAATGGCATCATTGATATCATCCTCGAAGAATGACACCCTGGCCTCACTATCGCGGCCGAGGGTCCGGGTGATGGAAAAATCCTTGGAAAAGGTTTCCTCCGGCTTTAAATTCGGGTTGGCATTGTTAACAATGCCCTGAGAATTGTACCCGCCGTAAAAGAGTTCTCCCACCGTTGGATAACGCGTGGCAAGGGCAAGAGACAATCGCAGTCTCCAGTTTTCGTTCGGTTTGAAAGTGGTGGAAACTTTCGGTGAAAAATTGTCTTCATTTCTGTCACTGAGATCCGTGGTGATGCGTCCGGTGCTGGCATCCGTGGATTTTGATCCATCAAATCCATTCCACCATTCGTACCGGCCGCCCAAATACACGGACCAATGATCCTCGATCTTCCAACTGTCTTCTACAAAGATCGCATTGGTTTGCGTTTTTCCTTTTGAATCCAGGTTGAGGGTTGTTTGGGTATCATTTCTCCAATCCGATGCATTCCATGTTTCGCTGTCCGTGAAATAATAATCGTAGTGATAGCCGGCCCCAAGGGTGTGTACGCCAAACGATTGCACATCATAGGCCGCCTTCAGATCCCCCGTGTACCAACCGCCATCGCTGTTCGTAATTGTGCCCTTTCCGCCTGACTCAGCGGCCGGTGGAGCCGTAGCCGATTTGCGGGTGGTGTCGTCCAATTTGTCATAAGCGCTTACCGTGCCCGTCAGCTTCAGCCCGCCGGGTGAATCCAGGGAATACGTGAGGCCGGAAAGCAGGTCCTGCATTTTTCTCTTTGAATAGGTGAATGTGGTAGGGCTGATGGTGTAGCTTTTCCCATTGATGTCCACCGTGCCTGAATAGACCGGATTCCCGGCGGCATCTCTCAAATAGGTTTCCGGGGAGTCCGAATCCTGCTCGGAATCCCAGTATGCACAGGTTAGCTGAAGCTTCGAATCCGACGTCAGATCAGAGGCGAGCTTGACCTTGAAAGTGTTGTTCGTGATATCCTTAACTCCGTCAGACCCGACAATGATCCTTGACTTTCCGGTGGGATCCGCATCCGAAGTCCCTCCCGTGACCGGGTTGCCTACGGTGGCTTTGCCGACAGACGCCAATTGCGTCATGTAGGTGATCGGCTGGGCTTCGACCTCAAGCCGGTTATACCAGACGAGATAGGAAATATTTCCCAATTTATCCCCGAAAGACAGATACGTGTTATTCCCTTTCAAGTCTTCACTGGTGTTATATTGTTTGAAGTTCTGATAGTAGAATTTGGTATCCACCTGAGCTTCCATCTTTTCCGGGAAATGCGTGGTGATCAAGGCTGTCCCGGACATCGAATTACCGCTTAATTCCGCGGAATAAGGACCGTAAATCACATCGACGAATTCGATTTCCTGGGGGGCGACCATGAACCATTTGGGGGCATTGCTGTTCCCCGCAGCCGTGAAATCGCTGATTTGGATGCCATCCATCAACACCTGGGTCCTGGCGGTCAATTTCGTATTATTGCCCCGGATTGCCAGGGGACTGTTGGTTGACCCCGGATAGAGCTTTCGCAGATAAGAGCCCGGCATGTATTTGAAAACGTCCGATGTCTCCACGGCGTTGATCCGTTTAATGCTTTCGGCGGTTAAGGTTTCCACCACCGCAGGCATGTTCTCCGTGGCCTCGTCCACAATTTTTCCCGTAACGGTGATCTCGCCGATCTGGTAAGGCTCTTTCGATTCCTGATCTTTTTTCTCCGTCTGTTGGCTCTTTTCAGGTTCATTTCCGTCATTTTGCTTGGAATTTTCGGCATTTTCCGCGGAGTCTTTTGCAATCTCATGGGCAGGTATTGCTGATTCGCTTCCAGCTTCTGCAATACCTACCCATGATAAGAGCGCCAGTCCAACGCACATCTGCCATAAAAGCTTGCAGATAACCGATGTAAAATTCCTGTTTTTCATCGACATCCCTCCATCCTTTGCTTCACAATGCCAAAAACAACCCAAAATAATCGGTCATAATATAAGTTATATCAACATGTTAAATCACAATACCGTAGATTTTTATATTCGAGCGGTCATGGCATAATCAGCCTGTTAAGCTGGATTAAAAATTCGATTGGTTGGCTTTTTACTCGGACATGGTCCCGGAGGGACTTGCGAAAGGATTGACGCAGAGAGTCTTGAATGCTACATTGTTGCGGCTCTCTCAGTCCGAGGGGGCGTTGTTCCAAAAGGGAGACAGCCGGAGATCTCTTGGCGGAGCCTGGCTGTTTCCTTATTTACGCCATTCAATTGTTTATTATTTATTCGAATTCTGTTGTCTTACCTCCTTTCCCGTAGCCGCAACTGTACGGATTTCTCAAAAAAAAAAGCCACGAAGACAGCGCGGATTCTTATCCGCGCCTTGCCTTCGTGGCTAATTATTCTGATATATTGAATTTATTCGCTGTATAATTCAGCGAATAAGTCATTGATATTGAAACATTACCAGGCACAAATTCAGTATTGAAACGCTCATGGTCCCTGGTATTGAATCTGGGCCGCCAGCTCGCTATCGAGCGGCTTCTGCCGCAATTACTGATGGTAAATATATAATACGCAATGAAAAGTCAAGTAATAATTTCTTGTTCCACGCTGTATCGTATTATAGGTTGACGACCTGAAAAGTGAAAGCATTCTGAATAAGGATTCTGAGTTGGTCGCCTCCAACACCAGGAAGATTCCTTTTACCCGGTTCTGCCAAGTGTTGAAATTATAAAACGGCCAGCAAAAGTCACCGTTGGCAATGCGATGCTCATAACCGGAAGGATTTCCGGCCGAAAGAATTCTCATGACAACCCGTCATCACCAAACGGTGCATTTCCAAGCTGTATCAATTGCCGGGCATACGGATGCAAGGGATGAAGCAGGAGTTGCCGGGTGTCGCCTGCCTCGATGATTTTGCCATCTTTTAAAATGACCATCTTCGGGCAAAGCCGGCTGACGGCGCTCAGGTCATGGGTAATAAACAGGCAGGTCAGGTTCATGTCCTGTTGCAGATGTATCAGAAGCTTCAGTATTCGGGCCTGATGGGGAATGTCCGGCTTGCCAGGGCCTCATCGCAGATCAGCACCTTGGGATTTACAGCCAGTGCCCGGGCAATGGCCACCCGCTGGCACTGCCCGCCGCTCAGCTCGCAAGGCCGCCTGGCGGATAGATCGCCGGACAGGCCGCATCCAATAGTCGCATCGTTTTATCCTTTTGGAAAATCCTGTCTCCCAGGTCAAAGATTTCCATGGGCTCGATGATCAACTCGGCGACCGTGTAATAGGGATTTAAGTAAACAGCCGGGTCCTGCCAGATCATCTGAATGAATCGTTTCAGTTCACGGCGGTGTTTTTTGTCCCCCATTTCCTTGCCTTGAAAAAGAATTCGTCCGGAATCCGGGATTTCCATTCCGAGCAGCAGGCGTGCCAGCGTGCTTTTCCCCGCGCCGCTTTCGCCCGCAAGACAGAGCGACTGCCCTTTCAATGGTTGGGGATAAGGGCCCATGCGAAACATTTCGTTTGGG
>DFZE01000035.1 GCA_002382065.1 Desulfobacteraceae bacterium UBA4064 | reverse complement strand
GTTTACCGTGAAAATACATTCAGTATTGAGCATGCGTCTTGAGAGGTCGCCGCGGTACTGACTGAAGGCTGGCTGCAGCACCTTCAGTCTTCAGCCCTTTTACCCTCTGAAAGCCTTATATGCCCGATCACCTGTTCCAGTATTTCATCCAGGCCGGTTCTGGGTTCATAGCCGGTCAGTTTTTTGATTTTTTCGATGCTGGGAACCCGCCGCTGCATGTCTTCAAAATCCCGTCCAAATGCCTTCTCGTAGGGAATAAACTCAATTTTTGATCTGGACCCGGTCATTTCAATGATTTTTTTGGCCAGATCGCCAATGGAAATTTCCTGAATGCCACCCACATTGAAAACGCCACCGACAGCGCCATCCTGGTCCATCAGTCCGATCAGCGCATTCACCACATCTTTGACATATGTGAAGGTTCGGGTTTGCGTGCCATCGCCGTAAACCGTAATGGATTCATGTTTCAATGCCTGTGACACAAACCGGGGGATTACCATGCCATAGGCGCCGGTCTGACGCGGGCCAACCGTGTTGAACAGACGGGTGATCATCACTTTCAGCCCATGGGTCCGGTAATAGGCCAGGGCCGTGAATTCATCCATCAGTTTGGATGCGGCATAGCTCCATCGGAATTTGCTGGAAGGACCATATATGATGTTGTCGGTTTCCACCAGCGGCGCATGAAGATGCTTGCCATAAACCTCGGATGTGGATGCCACCAGGACTTTCTTCTTGAATTTGTTGCACAGCTCCAGAACTTTTTCGGTGCCCTGAATGTTGGTCCGGATGGATTCCAGGGGTTTTTCAAGAATCAGCCGAACCCCTACGGCCGCAGCCAGGTGATAGACCACGTCGCATGTCCCGATCAGTTCCAGCATCGGTTCATGATTCAAAATGGTGTCAATGGCGACAAACAGCCGGTTGGAAAAGCGGTCATCTGCCGAAAACGGGTGGATATTTTCCATGGAACCGGTTGACAGGTCATCGATGATATATACCTCGTCACCCCGATTGAGACATGCTTCGGCCAGATGCGATCCAATAAAACCGGCCCCGCCGGTGATCAAAATTTTCATACCATGTTCCTTGAATGGTTAAACGTAATAATATTTTTCATACATGACAAAATTCGCCGTCCTGATAAATCATGATCCGGCTGCCATTTGTCAGATGGGCCGAAACCTGTTTGGATTCTGTATTGACCAGATCCCAGTGAAGTGCGGAATCATTGAAACCCAAATGCTGTTTGGTTTTCGGGGTCAATTCCGCCGGATTGCCATCATAGGTGTCGGAATAGGATGCGCCGACAGCAATATGGCAATTGCCGTTTTGACCACCAAAATTTTCATCGAACAGGGTGCTGGCCATAAACCGGTCGATCCGGGAAAAGCGTTTATCGGTCAGGGAAAACTCACCGACCCGGTTGGCGCCATGATCCATGGCGAGTTGTTTGAGGATAAACTCCTGACCATTTTCCGCTGCCACGTTGACCACTTTGCCCTGATTGAATTCCAGCCGGATGTTTTTGACATAATTCCCACTGCGATAGGAGGGCTGATCCGCAAAATAGATGCCCTGTGTTCCCCGCCAGTCCGGCGAAATGAACAGTTCAAAACTGGGAATATTGTGTCCGGTCACGCCAATCCATTTTCGCTTTTTGCCCGGTGTGATGATCAGGTCGGTTTGCTCGGATTCGATATGAAAGGTCTGAATATCCAGACTGTTCAACCATTTCTTGATGATGTTGGCTTTTTTATAAACCCCCTGCCATTGCGCAATCGGATCCGGATGATCCAGATAACAGGCGCGAATGATCTGCATCTCGTATTCCTCAAGAGTCATCCGGGCATGCTGCGCCAGTTCTCCGGTTGGATAGACACAGAGTGTCCAGCCCAGTTCACCCTGTTCTTCCCGACTTGTCATGATATCCCGCAAAAATTTCCGGGCGACAACCGCTTTGCCGATTCGTTTGGGATCGACGGTTTGAAGATGGGTAATGGATTCCGGCGCATTGACATAGATGCTGCCATTCAGCCGTTCATATAGTTCTTTTTCACCCGGGGAAATAAATGTCAGTTGCGCGGCATTGGATTGGTGATAAAAACTTTTTTCCATCGGGACACTCATGCCCAACCGTGGAATCGGATTATAGCCCGACAGAATCAGTTTATCATACAGAATTTCAACCAGTCTGATACCGGGATATTCATACCGGATCAAAATGATATCCTGTTTTCGAAACGGTCTGGATCTGGCGGTTTTCAGACCCCAGATCAGAACATCGGCATAACGATGCAGTTGTTCATCCGTCAACATGACCTTGTCCTTTCATACAGATTTTTTGAGCCTTTTTCTGCTTTTCATCAATGATAACCAGAAAGTAATCACCCATGATGGTGATCGTCCTTTAAAAACAGCCGGTGATATTCATCTTCGGAAAGGTGGTGTTTCAATATTCGGTTAATCATCATGAAAATCTCTTCCAGCTCTTCCGGCGTCATCCGGGAGGCAAGATGACGCATCAGTGTATCATCCGAAAATTTTTGAAGATAATAAATCACGGTATTCTCATCGGTTTCCCGGTCAAGGCCATATCCGACAAGACCTTGGTATGTTTCGATAAAATTGTGAGTATGCTGTTCCATGTGGTTCCTTATGAATAGAAAATACCCAAGATCGCTTTCAAGATAATGACAAACCCTGTTACGCACACAGGTTGAAAAAATTTGAATATGTGTTAATACACCAGCTTTGTAACTGTCGCAAGACGAGAAACATACCGCAGACAAGATTATCCTGTCATTGAATTGGTTTTTATTCAGTAATGAATTTAGCCGGTTTGGTAAAAACGATAAACCGAAAGTAAATGTCCTTGACAGCTCCAACGGCGGGTGTTATCGGTAAATCACCGAAAAACAAAAGAAAATTGTACTTTATGAACATTAAAAGTTTATGTTGTCATAAGCTTTGCCGCACTGTTTTTCCCTGGACGAGAGGGACAAAATGAAATGTCATTTTCTGTTCAGCGGTTGACGCAAATACAACATCTCACCCGAACTGCCATTTTTACCAGGAGGTATGGCTGTGGATATGAACACATATCTGGAGCAGGAGTTGATTCATTTTGGCCTGATGGACAAGGCGAACGAAATATTCTGCAATCTGGGCAGTCATGCGGCTGCATCCTATATCAAGGCAAGCTATCATCTTCTCAGCAGAGTCTATCATCCGGATGTCAATCCTGAAAACCCCGGTCGTGCGACCCAGGAAATGAAACGGTTGAACAATATCAGCCAAATCATCAAGAAAATGACGGACAATGAAATCATCGAGTTTCTCAAAGAAAGGGCTGTCAAACCCCTGGATGACCGCCTGAAAATCCTCTTGGTCGAGGATGACGCCATTCTACTGGATCTGTTTCAGCGGGTGCTGGAAGTCGAGGGATATTCGGTTCAGACTGCTGCGGATGGTGAAGAAGGTCTGAAACTTTTCAATCGCTTTTCCGCCGATCTCATCCTCAGTGATGTCGTGATGCCGTCCATGAATGGCATCGAGATGGTTCGTCGGATTCGTCTGATCAAGCCCAATATCAAAGTTGTTTTTACATCAGGGTATATTGATATGAATCGGATTGGATCCATGGTCAGGAGTGAGTCTGATCAGCATGATTACAGGATTCTGACCAAACCATTCAAAATCAGTGAATTGCTGGAAACCATAAAAATATATCTGGAGTCCAAAACCGGTTT
>DFZE01000237.1 GCA_002382065.1 Desulfobacteraceae bacterium UBA4064 | reverse complement strand
AAAGGAAAAAGAAATAAAACAGGCCGATCGGGACAGCCTGAATATTGCTATCCATCAGGTCAATAAAACGATTATAGCGGATACGGGTTGACTCATTTTTCATCGTGAGGGGGTATCCTCAAAAATTGAAAACCGACTTTTCGTTCAGACACTAAATAGCCTCCTTGACTGTTTAAATGGTTTCAGTATCGAGATTTGAGTGGTGAGTATAGAAAAGCGGACCGACTGTCTGAGCGCTTTTCTGTGATTGCTATCGGTATCGGATTTAGGATAGAAAGACCAAGAAAGCCGGTAACGTCTTTATGTCGCGGCACTTTTCAACATCCCGACAGCCAACGGATTATTGCTTTTTAACTTAATCATTCAAATCCGATACGACAAATGCATTTAAAATCCATACAGTCAGGGATTGTAATCCGGAGAATATTCTTTCATGATTATTGCCGGATAAAAAGGCTGTCTGTTTTACAGGATTATCTGATAAAAGTGTCTGTCCGGACTCTAAAAATCCGATCGTTTTCTGGAAACGACTGGATGGGGTTTTGGGTGGTTGTTCTGTTTTTTTACCCGGAATTATCTGTTTGGTGCTTTTGAAAAGGAGAAAGCATGTTTCAAAAAAAATGGATAAACGTTTTTGCCGTTTTGCTGGTTGTTTTTCTGTTTTGTGGTATTGCCACAGCGCGTGAACCTGTCGGCAGAGCCAAATATGTGTTTATCTTCATCGGGGATGGCATGGGCGTTGCGCAGCGGAATGCCGCCGAACTCTATCTGGCGAACATGAAGGGATCAACGCGTCCCGAGGAATCCAGACTGCTGATGAATACATTTCCGGCTCAGGGAATGAATACCACACATGATCTGAGCAGCGTGATTCCGGATTCGGCATCAACCGCGACAGCCATTGCAACCGGCTTCAAAACCAAAGCCGGTATAATCGGCATGAGCCCGGATGGAAAAACCGCCTATCCAAACATTGCAGAAATGGCAAAGAAAAAAGGCTGGAGGGTCGGCATTCTCAGCACAGTTTCCCTGGATCACGCCACCCCGGCGGCATTTTACGCCCATGTCCCCAACCGGAGACGGATGTATGACATTTGCATGCAACTGGCGGGTTCCGGATTTGATTACTTTGCCGGCGGTCAGATGGCCGTGCCAAGAGACAAAAAGGATGAAACCAAACCCGGCGCCATTGAAACGGCAAAGGCCAATGGATACACGGTTGCGGTTGGTCGGGGCGAGTTCGAATCACTGTCTCCCAAGGCAGGCAAAGTGATTGCAATGAATGCGATGGTGGATGAAGACAAGGCAATGTATTATTCATTGGATCAGAATGGCAGCAGGGATCATGTCACCCTTGCGGAGTATGTATCGAAAGGGATTTCACTTCTGAATAATCCCGAAGGATTTCTGATGGTGATTGAAGGCGGAAAAATTGACTGGGCCTGTCATGCCAACGATGCAGCCGCCGCCATTCACGACACGCTGGCTCTGGATGACGCCATTGCGGAAGCCGTGACGTTTTATAAAAAACACCCCGGGGAAACGCTGATCGTCGTGACAGGAGATCATGAAACCGGTGGTATGACCATCGGTTTCGCCGGAACCCGATATTCATTTTTTGTTGACAATATTCAGCATCAGAAAATGAGCTACATCGGGTTTGGCAAAAAGCTGGATGAATACAAAAAGACCCATTCGGCAGATGATGCCAGACTTGAGGATGTGATGCCGATGATCACCGGGGCATTTGGCCTTCATTTACTGCCTGATGATGAAAAGACCGCACTTGAAACAGTTGTTGCCGCCGGAAAAGAAAAGGATGCTGCGGATGACATCAAAAAAGCGGCTAGGGATGCCGAAAGGAAGCTGAAAACCAGTCTGGCTCTGACGGACCTGGAGATACGGGTGATTCAGGATGCCTTCAAGCAGAGCATGATGGATGAGAAAAAGCGTTCGACAGATGACTACACCTATCTGCTTTATGGCGGACACGAGCCACTGAGTATCAAACTGACCACCATTCTGAATAACAAATCGGGTATTGCCTGGACATCCTATTCCCATACAGGCGTTCCGGTTCAGACATCTGCAATAGGGGTTGGTGCGGAACTCTTCAACGGATATTATGATCAGACCGATATTCACAAAAAAATGGTTACAATTGCCGGATTCGACATCTGATTTTTCAAAGATACAGCTTTTCAGATGATGTCTCATTTGATTTTATTTCCGGCGCCAATCAGATCACGCTGCAACAGTGCCTGATAAATGGGTTTATTTTTATAATACTCCGGAATGCTGTAGGCGCTGATGGAAACAATCATCAATGGCAACAGCAGATCATATGCCCCGGTCATTTCCAGTATGAGAATTGTCCCGGTTATGGGCGCACGGACAACGGCTGAAAAATAACCCGCCATTCCCAAAACCCCCCAGACCGAAAAATCAAATGCAGCCCCGGGATAAATGATCACAACCATATATCCGAAAAATGATCCGGCCAATACGCCCAGTACCAGCATGGGTGCAAAAATGCCACCCGGTGCCCCGGTGCTGTAGCTGATCATGGTCAAGACAAATCTCAGCAGAAAAAAAATGATCAGATGATGGAATGCGACCGTGTTCCCCAGAACATTTTCGGTAAGACGGGTTCCTGTTCCCAGAGCTTCCGGCGACATCAATCCGATCAGGCCCAGAAGCGCGCCAATACCAAACGCCAGCACGAGTTTATTGACAAATGGCAACCGTTTAACATAATGGGATGAACCGAGCAGGGATCGATTGAATAAAAGGCCCAGATATCCCAGAAACAGGCCCAGAAGAAGAAAAAATGGAAACATGCCAATATCGGGATAGCTTGTCAATTTTATATGAAAAACAGGAAGATGCCCGGTGATCAGCCTGCATACGATATCCGCTGTTACACAGGCAACAAAGGCTGTCACGAGAACGATCTGGTTGAGGCTGTTCTGCAATTCTTCAAGAATGAAAAACACGCCTGCCAGGGGTGCATTGAAAGCGGCTGCCAGTCCGGCCCCGGCGCCGGCTGAAATCAGTATCTTCCGTTCGACCCGGTTCGGAGCCAGATAGTCCCCAAAAATCTTTGCGACGGCTGCACCCATTTGAACTGTCGGCCCCTCCCTTCCCAGGGCAAGGCCGCTGCCAATTCCAATGACGCCACCAAGAAATTTGACAATCAGGACACGCCAACTGCGGAACGCATGAAACCCGCCCAGATAGCCTTTCAGGTGGGGAATTCCGCTGCCGCCTGCCTCTGGTACGTATTTTAATGTCACAAACACCACAACCGTGACAAGAAGACCAAACAGCAGAGCCGGTAACACCATGTCGGGAAACCGATGGGATTGTGACAACCATTGATCCCGATAATTTTCTACAAATTCAAGGCTCAGCCGAAAAACAACGGCTATACCGCCGGCGCCAAGGCCAACCAGGAAGCCTTTCAATGAAAGAATTCGTCTTTTTAAAATAATTCGGGTCTGATCGGATGATGCGTCTGTATTTAAGTTCATTGATTAACCGTAACTGATTATGAATCATTCCGGGAGCGTCACCCCCCCATGAATAGCAATACATGATTGAATACCTTATTCTGTCAATGCCATAACCTTTTTTAATCAGGCGTGTCAAATGAACATTGGCCATGATCATCGTTTCGGCCGGATGATCAATTTTCACTTTACCACACAGGCACAAATGACGCAAAGCAACAACCCGTTTTTTTAAATAGCGCCTGAACGGAAACCCTT
>DFZE01000070.1:29587-30755 GCA_002382065.1 Desulfobacteraceae bacterium UBA4064 | reverse complement strand
GCCGTTTTGAACATTTGGGTTTTTTATTTGGGTATTGTTTCGGATTTCGCGCTTCGAATGTCGAATTTTAAGATACAGAGAAAGGGTATCCGTTCAGGCACTATAGTAGTGAGACATTCGTGGCGTGCGAGAACCCGATCAGATGATACATTGCTTCAACTTGTCTATGATTGTTTCCGGGACCATATGCCACCCGATAAAGGCCAGACGCGTTTTTGCCTCCCCATCCCAATTGGACCACTCCCCTTTTCCACCCACAAAATTGATCAGTTCGATCCGATCGGGAAACTGGGCGGCGCCTTTCATTCGAAATACTTCCAGCGGCAGTGTGTCAATAAACCGATTGAAACATGTCTCATCCATTATTCCGGTGTGCTCAAAAGAAAATGTCACAAAGTTACTGGATGATACGGACATCGCTGATGACGCATTCGTATTGGCGACATCATATTCCCCGTTGGGATTCATGATCAGTTCCTGAAAGAAATGCATGGGTTTCAGCATGATGCCTCCGGATGCTGGCCGTGCATTGAAAATTTCCGGATCAATGTTGCAGCGAACCGTGGGGATGACCTGGCAGTGCGGCATCATGTCATGCAGTTCCTTTAAATAGATTGGAATTTTTGCGTTATCCAGCAGATCGACCTTGTTCAGGAGAATGAGATTGGCAATTTCAAGCTGGTTGTAAAACAGTCTCCCAAAGTTTTCACGGGCCTCCCAGTAATCGGCATCCAGTACCGTTACAATTTTTTCAAGTTTCAGGCCTTCCGCCAGTGGCGCTTCGTGCAAAAGCGGGACAATGGATGTTGGATCCGCCACTCCGGAGGACTCGATGAATATGCGCTTGGAGTGATATCGCTCCAGAATGCCGGTTAAAGACTGCCTGAAGTCATTGTGCAGCAGATACATCCGCTGTTGAGTTCGACGACATCCGATCCGGAGTTTTTGAGCAGGCCGCCATCGATACCCACATCCCCGAATTCGTTCACCAGCAAAATGGTATCGGACAGATTGGTCTCCCAGGACAGTATCCGTTTCAGCAGGGTGGTTTTACCGGCTCCCAAAAATCCGGAAAGAAGAAATATGGCAGCTTTTTGACTGGTTTTTTGCAACAGCGGTTCGTTCATGGATTTTTCGCCTTCAATGACGTATGAACACAATCATGCGG
>DFZE01000070.1:22432-29561 GCA_002382065.1 Desulfobacteraceae bacterium UBA4064 | reverse complement strand
CTGGCTTCGGTGATGCCCGGGACCGGTTTCAGGCGGTTGTTTTCGATCATCAGGCTGTGAATGGGGTAATCCTCGCACAACGGACACCGGTAAACCCGGCCATTTGGAAAGATGAAATAATTTTCAGCGACATTCCCCGCACATTCAAAGCGTTCACCGGGTTCCAGATACACCTTGGGATAGATGGCGGTCATTCCCAGACGGGCTGCATGGCGCGCCGCCTCGGGTATGATACTCAGCCAGTCTTCGGATCGAACCTGATGGCATGTGTGACCGGAGGCCGATGCGGATTCCGCAGAACGTCCCCGCAGGCCGATCACCTGAATGAAAAAGCGGTCAACGCCCAGACTGTGAAGCAGATCGGGCATTTTGTCGATTTCATGAATGTTTGAATCGCTGACCGTATAGATGACACTGGTGCCAAACCCCTTTTTTACCGATTCCCGAATGCCTGCCAGAATGACAGAATATGACCCGGTTCCGCGCAGCCGGTCATTGGTCTCCTGTGTGGCGCCATCCAGACTGAAGCTGAAAGCATTGACATCGTCCGGTGTCACCCGGTTTAAAATGTCATGGAAGAGATATCCGTTGGTGTCAACCGTGATGGATTTGTATCCGGTTTTTTTGGCATGGTGGATCGCATCGGACAGTTCGGGATGCAGCGTGGGTTCGCCGCCCAGAAAAATGATGTTGGCATTTTTGCCGGAGCTGCTGAAAATATCCATCCATGCCGTTATGGTCGAGATATCCAGCGTATTCCGGCCATGCTGATCCGGATTGATGTAACAGTGTCGGCATTGCAGGTTGCATGCGGTCAGGATGTGAAAAAAGACATTGACGCTGTTTTTTGAAAATTCGACAGTATGCATTCGGGGAGCTGTCATTCCAGACAATATTTGGATACCGTCTCGTCAAAGTTGACTGGATAGCATCCATCAAAACAGGCCTTGCAGAAATGATCTTCCGGATCGGGAACACCTGTCGAGGATAACAGCCCGGAAAGCGTCAGATAGTGCAGGGTATCCAGGCCCAGAAAATCCCGCAGTTGGTTTACATCCATTCGGGATGCGATCAGTTCGCCTTTGGTTGAAAAATCGATCCCGTAATGGCAGGGAAACCGGTGGGCCGGTCCACTGACACGCAGATGCACCCGTTTGACACCCATCTCCCGAAGCGCCTTGACACGGGTGCGGACCGTGGTGCCACGAATGATGGAATCCTCGATAATGATGACGTCTTTTCCGGTCAACAGTTCCTTGACCGGGTTCAGTTTGACCCGTACACCAAAGTCCCGCATGCTCTGTGTGGGCTGAATAAAGGTTCGTCCCACATAATGGTTCCGGATCATGCCCATCTCGAACGGAATGCCGGATGCCTCGGAATAACCCAGGGCCGCATAGGTTCCGGAATCGGGAAACGGCATGACCATATCCGCATCCACAGGGGCTTCACTGGCCAGTCGCCTGCCGTGGGCCTTGCGGGTCAGATACACATTTTTGCCATAAATCGTGCTGTCCGGCCTGGCAAAATAAATGAATTCAAAAATGCAGAAGGCGCGTTTGGAGGCCGGTGGAATGCGCAGGCTTTTGATACCGTTCTGAGTGATGATGACAATTTCTCCCGGATCCAGCTCCCGAACGAATTCCGCCTCCACCAGGTCGAGTGCACAGGTTTCCGAAGCCAACACATAGCTGCCATTGAGTTTTCCCAGACATAATGGTCTGAATCCATGGGGATCCTTGATGCCGATCACCTCCCCCCGACTGGTCATGACAATCAGGGAAAACGCACCTTTCAGCCGGGAGGTCGCGGCGATCAGGGCCTGTTCAAATCCCAGAACCAGGTTTTTGACAAAAAGGTGCAGAAATACCTCGCTGTCCATGGTCGTCTGGAAAATCGATCCGGCTTCTTCCAGTTCGGCCTTGAGCCCATGCGCATTGACCAGATTGCCGTTATGCGCCACGGCATAGGACCGCTGCCGATGATGCACCACAAAGGGTTGTGCATTGGTCAGAATCGAACTCCCGGTTGTGGAATACCGGACATGTCCGATGGCGCTGTCTCCATGCAGATGCTCAAAATGAGACATATCAAAGACATCGGAGACCAGACCCATACCTTTGTGTGAAACGATGCTATTATTTTGAACCACAGCGATACCGGCGCTTTCCTGGCCCCGGTGCTGAAGCGCATAAAGGCCAAAATAATTCAGCCGCGCGGATTCGGGATGACTGCAAATACCAAACAGGCCGCAGGCTTCCCGGGGTTTATCTTCGATATCGTATGGCTTTATGGTGCAATCGGTGATGGTCATGAGTGAAGCTCTTGTATGGGTTTAATGTTCTGGTAGTTAATGTGAAAATGGAAAAACAGAAGTCAGAAGACAGAATTCTGAATTCAGAATAAAAAGGTATATGTCATTTTCATATATTTGGGTTAACCATATGGAATAATTTATGATCGTTTACCGTGAAAAAAATATTCAACCCCGAAACACACAAAAAAAAGATTTATCCCCTCTGCAGCCCGGATATCTCCTGCAGGGAGTTGACAGACAGTTCCTGATGAATCATGGCCCCGATACCTTTCCCGATGGCATTGGCTCCGGCCAGGGTTGTGGCATAGGGAATGTTATATTTAATCGCAGCCCGACGCAATAAATAACCGTCCTGCCGGGTCTCATTACCGGAGGCCGTGTTGATGATCAACTGAATTTCCCGATTTTTTATGGCATCCAGGACATGGGGTCTTCCCATGGACACCTTGTTGATGAGGCAACTGCAAATATCATGCTGTCGAAACCAGTTGCAGGTTCCTTCTGTGGAAAGAATGTGAAAGCCCATGTCAATAAACTGTCTGGCCATGTCCAGGGCAGCCGGTTTGTCCCGATCCGTTACACTGATGAATACCGAGCCTTTCAGCGGCAGATTCTGGCCGGCGGCGGACTGGGCCTTGGCATAGGCCATCCCGAAATCGTCGGCAATTCCCATGACCTCTCCGGTTGATTTCATTTCAGGTCCCAGGAGGATGTCCACATCCGGAAAGCGGTTGAACGGCAGAACAGCCTCCTTGACGGAGACATGATTGGGAACCTGTTCCGATATAAAGCCCAGCTCAGCCAGGGTTTTGCCCATCATGATTTTTGTGGCCAGTTTGGCCAATGGCGCGCCGGTCGCCTTGCTGACAAAGGGAATGGTTCGGGATGCCCGGGGATTGACTTCCAGAACATACAGGCGGTCCGATTTGACCGCATACTGAACATTCATCAGCCCCAGGACATTCAACTCAAGGGCCATGGCTTTGGTTGCCCGGACAATCTCCTGAATCATGGCCGGTTTCAGGCTGAAGGGCGGAAGGACGCATGCCGAATCTCCGGAATGAATGCCGGCTTCCTCGATATGCTCCATGATGCCGCCAATGACGGTGGTATTTCCGTCGGAAATGGCATCCACATCCACTTCGATGGCATCTTCCAGAAACCGGTCTATCAGAACCGGATGGTCCGGAGATGCGGCAATCGCAATGCGGGTGAAATTTTCCAGGGCCTTTTTTTCATACACAATTTTCATGGCGCGCCCGCCCAACACATACGAGGGCCGAACCACCACCGGATAACCAATTCTCTCGGCAACCTCAATTGCCCCGGATATGGATGCCGCTGTGCCGTTTTCCGGCTGAACCAGCCCCAGTTTTTTCAGCATGGCCTGAAACAGTTTCCGGTCTTCGGCCATGTCAATGCTTTCGGGCTGAGTGCCCAGAATACGGACACCTGCCCGGTGCAGGGCGGTTGACAGGTTCAGAGGGGTCTGCCCGCCAAACTGGACAATGACGCCCTCGGGTTTCTCGGTCTCGACAATATGCATGACATCTTCAAAGGTCAGCGGCTCAAAATAGAGTTTGTCGGATGTGTCATAATCCGTGCTGACGGTTTCCGGGTTGCTGTTGACCATGATGCTTTCGATGTCCAGTTCCCGAAGGGCAAAGGACGCATGGACGCAGCAGTAGTCAAACTCGATTCCCTGACCGATCCGGTTGGGTCCCCCACCCAGAATCATGACCTTGCGACGATCGGACACCCGCGCCTCGTTTTCGGTTTCATAGGTCGAGTAATAATAGGGGGTCGCCGCCTGAAATTCTGCCGCACAGGTGTCAACCAGTTTATACACGGGCAGAATTCCCAGTTCCTTTCGCCGCTGCCTGACAATTTTTTCGGTTGAACCGGTCAATGCCGCGATCTGAATATCTGAAAATCCGAATGACTTGACCTTTTGAAACAGGTCGAACGGCATGGTCTGGCCCGCAATCCGTATCTGTTGCTCCATGGTCACAATCTGCTGAATCTGATCGAGGAACCAGGGATCGATACGGGTCAGATGGTGGATTTCAGAAACGGACATTCCGGCAATCAGCGCATATCGCAGATAAAAAATTCGCCGGGAATTGGGCGTGGCCAGATTCTGTTCGATTTCAATCCGGTCCGGTGAACCATCCTTTCCATCGGCGCCTAAGCCGTATCGGCCGATTTCCAGAGACCGCAGACCTTTTTGAAGGGCTTCCTTGAATGTCCGCCCGATGGCCATGGTTTCTCCCACGGATTTCATGGCGGTGGTCAGAAAATCCTTTGTTTCCGGAAATTTCTCAAATGTCCACCGGGGTATCTTCACCACGCAGTAATCCAGCGTGGGTTCAAAGGACGCCATGGTTTCACCCGTGATGTCATTTGGAATTTCATCCAGGGTGTAGCCGACAGCCAGCTTGGCGGCAATTTTGGCAATGGGATAACCCGTGGCCTTTGACGCCAGAGCCGAGCTTCGGGAAACCCGCGGATTCATCTCGACCACGACCATTTCACCCGTACCCGGATGAATGGCGAATTGAACATTGGAGCCGCCTGTATCCACGCCGATTTCACGCATGATGGCAATGGATGCGTTGCGCATTTTCTGGTATTCGCGATCTGTCAGGGTCTGGGCCGGCGCCACCGTGATGCTGTCTCCGGTATGAACACCCATGGGATCCAGATTTTCGATGGAGCAGATGATGACCACATTGTCATGATTGTCCCGCATGACTTCCAGCTCATATTCTTTCCAGCCCAGAACCGATTCTTCCAGCATGATCTGACCGATCAGGCTGGCATCGAGACCGGATCTGGCAATCTGTTCGAGGTCCTCGGCATTGTAGGCCACACCGCCGCCGGTGCCACCCAACGTAAAACTGGGGCGGATGATGATGGGAAATCCGATTTCTGCAACAATATTTCTGCATTGGTCCAGATCGGTGGCAATTCCGCTTCTGGGAATGCGCAGACCAATGCGATCCATGGCCTGCCGGAACAAATCCCGGTCTTCCGCTTTTTTGATGGAAGCAATGTTGGCGCCGATGAGCTCGACACCATATTTTTCCAGAACACCCTGCCTGGCCACCTCTACGGCCGTGTTCAGGCCGGTTTGTCCACCCAGCGTGGGGAGAAGCGCATCCGGACGTTCTTTTTCAATGATTTTGGCAACGGCTTCGGGCGTGATCGGCTCGATATAGGTTCGATCGGCCATTTCCGGATCGGTCATGATGGTCGCCGGGTTGCTGTTGATCAAAATGACCCGGTATCCTTCTTCTTTCAGGGCCTTGCATGCCTGAGTTCCGGAATAGTCAAATTCACAGCCCTGGCTGATGATGATGGGGCCGGCGCCGATAATTAAAATGGAATGAATGTCCGTACGTTTGGGCATAGGGATGTTGCTCCGGAATGACGATTTATTTCAGCAAATTTATCAGAAAGCGGCAAAAAGTGAAAGGATGATATCGCTTTTAAGATAATGATTTTGGGAAGGCAGNNGCCTTTAGCGGCTGGCGCCTTGAAAAACCCCTCGGCCGTCCCCGACCGATAACGCACCCAAAATCATTATCTTGAAAGCGATATATCAGTAATTTTCCATCAGGCGGCAGAAGCTGTCAAAGAGATACTGGGCGTCATGGGGACCTGGAGATGCTTCGGGATGGTATTGAACGGCAAATACCGGCTGATGCCTGTGCCGGAATCCCTCCAGGGTATTGTCATTGAGGTTGATATGCGTAATTTCGACATCGGCGGCATTCAGTGTGTCGATATCCACGGCAAATCCATGATTCTGGGAGGTGATTTCAATCCGGCCGGTGGCCAGATTCTTGACCGGCTGGTTGGCGCCCCGGTGTCCGAATTTCAGTTTGTAGGTTCGGCCACCCAGGGCCAGACCGATCAGTTGAATTCCCAGGCAGATGCCGAACATGGGGCGAAATCCGATCAAATCCCGAATGGTATTTACGGCATACTGAACCGGCTCCGGGTCACCCGGCCCATTGGACAGAAAAATGCCGTCCGGCTGCATTTCCCGGACCACGGATGCGGGAGTGGATGCCGGCACAACAATGGTTTCGCAACCGACCGATTCCAGGCACCGCAGGATATTGTATTTGATGCCATAATCAAACGCCACGACAGCTTTTTTTTCATTTCGGCAGCGCCAGATATGCCGGCTCAGCACCTGATCCGGAGTTTTCAGGGGGGCTGGTTTTCCCGATTCCCAGCGATAGGGATGCGGGGATGAAACCCGGGATGCCAGATCCTGGCCCACCATGCCGGGAGTGGCTTTGGCTTTTTGAACACAGGATTCGGGATCAGTGTCCCGGGTTGAGATAAACACGCGCATGGCGCCGGAATTTCTCAGATGCAGGGTCAGGGCCCGTGTATCCAGATCTTCGATACCCATGACCCCCTGGCTGCAAAGATAATCGGCCAGCGTTCCGGTGGACCGGTAATTGCTGGGTGTTTTCTGGTATTCTTTTACCACAAATGCCGCCACCTGAATCCGGTCAGACTCCACATCCCCGGAATTGACGCCGTAATTTCCAATCAGCGGGTAGGTCATGGCAACCACCTGGCCCCGGTACGAGGGATCGGTCAACACCTCCTGGTATCCGGTCATGCTGGTGTTGAATACGGCTTCTCCCCATGCCTCACCATGACCGGTGAAACTTTTACAGGGAAATGTGCGTCCATCTTCCAGTGCAAGCAAAGCGTTCATATGTTGTTACCCTTTTCCCCATCTTTCTGCAGCCCGACAAACCTGTTTTTCCACAAAATCACCCATCA
>DFZE01000070.1:14301-22338 GCA_002382065.1 Desulfobacteraceae bacterium UBA4064 | reverse complement strand
CGCAAATGCCGCAATCCCGGCAGGAACCGCATGAGGCGCACTGGTCCCCCCAGGATTCCATGTCCCGGAATTCGACGATTCGGGGATCGTAATATTCCAGGGATACGCGCATTTTGTCAATGATCGGGCGATCATCCCGGGTGGGGGTGCGTCCGGCGATCCGGTCCAGAATGGCGGTCGCGGCCTTTCTTCCGGCTCCGATGGCATCGGTCAGAATCCCGGGCCGAACCGCATCCCCGATGGCAAATATTTCGGGTACGGACGTCTGGCCGGTTTCATCGACGGTAATAAAGCCGCGTTCGGTCATGACATCCTCCGGCAGAAAATCCAGGTCCGGAACATCACCGATTGAAATGACCACGGTATCGGCCTGAATCTCTTCATCGGTGGTCAGCATGACGCCTTTTGGGGTAATTTCCCGGGTAAAGCAGGGCCACCGGAAAACAGCGCCCACAGCTTCGGCATCCTTTCTTTCCTTGCCAAAGGAAGCCGGTTCCTGCACATCGATCAGGGTGATGGTTTCCGCACCCAGACGACTGGCTTCGGTTGCCACATCACAGCCCACATTTCCGGCCCCGATGATGATCACTGATTTTCCCGGCGACATTTCGCCGGATCTGGCCCGTGTCAGAAAATCAAGGGCCGAAAGCGCCCGTTCGATCCCCGGAACATTCAGCATCCGGGGTTTTTGGGCGCCTGCGGCAATGATGATGAACGGATGGTCGGCCCGAATCCGGTTCATGTCTTCGCGGGTCAGGCGCTGTGCCAGATGCACATGGGGGATGACCTGACGAACCCGTTCCAGTTCGGCTGCAATGATATTTTCCGGTATCCGGGTCCTCGGAATGGCAGATTCCAGTTTTCCGCCCAGACTGGGCGACATGTCAAAAACCACGGGTTGGCGGCCCTGAAGCCGCAGTTGCCAGGCCGCCGAGATCCCGGCGGGTCCGCCGCCGATAATGGCAATTTTGGCGCCGGTGATCTCCGGCAGTTCCGGAATCGCTGCCGCAATACTGGCCCTTCCCAGACGGGTGACATCCACGGCAGGCATGCTGGCAGACTGTTTGGTGCAGGCCTGCATGCAAAGATTGGGACACAGATATCCGCATACGCTGGCCGGGAACGGCGTGTACAGGAGCGCCAGGTTGACGGCTTCATCCACCTGACCTTCCCGGATCAGGCGCCACCGGTCATGCACCGGAATGCCGGACGGGCAGGTTCCCTCACAGGGGGACCGGTATTTCCGGTTTTCCCAGACCGGTACATGGCGTCTTAACTGACCCGTAGTCACGACCGGAATCGGGCTCCGGTCCAGGTCCACCAGATCACCGACCAGACCGCCTTTTCCCAGTTCCCGGTCCCAACTTTGGGACCGGAAGGCAGACATGGACAGGCGGGCGCTGCCAATCTTTTCCGAAGGGGTCCGGGCCACCAGCAACTGCCAGGATTCGGGTCTTGACAACTCCGAAAACAGATGAGACCGGTTGATCTGTCTGAGAAAAATCTCCAGATGCGACATCAGCCAGTCCAGTTCCAGCGGATCGATGGGCCGCATTCTGGCATCGGCCTGACTGAATCCGGCATGGGGCCCCCGGAAGAACACCTTTCCCCCGACCATGCCAACCAGGGGCCGGTATCCCAGAACATTTTCGGGATTTTGCGGATTCATCCCGCAGATCACGGCGACACCGCCGGCCATGAATTCACCAAAATAATCCCCGGCCGATCCCAGAATCCAGAGCTCCGGCGGATCGAAACGGGGATTGTGTTTGGTCATGGTCATTCCCCGGGCCCCGATGTTGCCGGCGACAAACACCTTGCCCTGTGCCATGCCGTTTGCAGCGCCGTTTCCGGCATGGCCATGAATCACGATATGCGCCCCGGCATTGAGCCATCCCACATCATCCGATGTCGGGCCGGTCACCTCGATTTTTGTGTTGGGAAACCCAAGTGATCCCAGGCGCTGACCCGAAGGGCCGGACACCTTGATATGGACCGGATCGGTTCCGGCCCGCCAGAGTCTGCCGCCGATGCCGTGTTGGCCAAATGCCCGGACTTCCAGATTCCGGTACCCCTGTTCGACGGCATCCTGAATCCGTTCTTCCAGAATGCGGGAGGGAATCCGGTTCCCGTCAATTTTTCCGGATATGGTAACGGTCGTTTTGTCGTTCATAATTTCTCTTTGCTCCCTCAAACCACATACTGAATCTTCAGCCGGTCGGCCACATGATAGTCATTGATGCCAAGCGCATCGGACATGCCGATGGGAAGCGATGTGGACCGGCCCAGTGGGGCGATAATTTTTTTCAGTTCGGTATCGAAGCTCAGAAACACATCCACCACCCGCTGAGCCACCGCCTCCGGATCGAGTCTGCGATACAGTCGGGGATCCTGTGACGTGATTCCCTTGGGGCATTGCCCGATATTGCAGATATTGCATCGATCCGATTCCGAACCGACACAGCCGGCTGCCGCCTGCATGATATATTTGCCGATCTGGACCGCGCTGGCGCCCAGCATGATCAGGGCAGCGGCGTTGGCGGCCAGGTTTCCGCTTTTTCCGATACCGCCGCCGGCCATCAGGGGGAGTTCATTCTGTTTTCCGATTTTTACCAGATTCAGATAGGCATCCCGGATGTTGGCGGCGATGGGATGTCCCATATGGTTCATGGACACATTGTAGGCCGCGCCGGTTCCGCCATCCTCACCATCGATGGCCAGTCCCCCGGCAAACGGATTTCGGGTCAGATTGTTCAATACGGCCATAGCCGTGGATGTGGCCGATATTTTGGGATAGACCGGGACCCGAAACCCCCAGGCCATGCACATGGACTGAATCATTTTGGCCACGGATTCCTCAATGGAATACTGGGTCTGATGCGTGGGCGGGCTGGGCAGATTGACCCCATGGGGAACACCGCGGATGGCCGCAATCAGTTTGTTGACCTTGTACCACATCAACAGCCCCCCGTCCCCGGGTTTGGCGCCCTGGCCATATTTGATTTCAATGGCGCAGGGATCTTCCTTCATGTCCGGAAGCGCATGGATGATTTCATCCCATCCAAAATAACCGCTGGCAATCTGAAGAATGACATACTTCAGAAAGCGGGACCGGAGCAGCCGGGGCGGGCATCCGCCCTCCCCGGTGCAGATCCGGACCGGCATTGAAAGCTCCTCGTTCAGATAGGAGACGCCCATCTGAAGCCCCTCCCACATATTGGGCGACAAGGCGCCAAAGGACATGCCGCCGATCATCAGTGGATAGATTTCACGAACCGGTGGTATCCAGCCATTCTGGCTGATGAATGCCAGGTTGTCTTCTGGCGGCAGGATGCGGCCCAGAAGGGTCCGGATTTCAAATTCATGTCGTCCGGCATCCAGGGCCGGGTCGGTCAGCATGGAAATCCGGATAAACTTGATCTGATCGAGTACGGTTCCGGGAACATTGCGCCGTCCCCCCCGGTTTCTGGCCTGGCCTCCGCGATCCCGATGAAACCGGAGTTTGTCCGCCTCGTCCGATCGGGCCGGCATGATGGCGTCATTGGGACAGACCAGGGTGCATGTGGCGCATCCCACGCAGGCCAGGGCCGGGTCGGTCTTTTGCCGGATGCCGTAAACCACCTGCATGGTGCTGGCGGGTTTGGCATCCTTGCCCCAGGACGCATCCACGGTCCGTTTGCGAAAAATACCCAGCTCGATCGCATGAACCGGGCACACGGCCGTGCACTGGCCGCATAACGTACATTTGTTCTGATCCCAGAGAATCCGCCAGGGCAGATCCTTGATGCTCAATGTAGCGGGGTTAATGGGGATGTTTGACGGCATAGGGTGATCTCCTGACGGTTTGGGGCGACGATGACGGTATCCAGATGCATGGGCTGAAAATCCCGATTTTTATCCCGGTCCGGAATTGCGGCGTCCAGGCCGCAGATCTCGGAGGAAAAGGCAAATTTTCCCGGCCTGCCGCCAACCGCGCCGGGCCGAAGTTTTTTGCGGTCCTGAACCATGAACAGGCTGTGGTTGGGAAGACTGCCGATGACGCAGTTGGGACCATCGATGATGAGCCGTCTGCACGACTGTTTCAGTTGCTGCAGCAGGCGGGAGCTGGGATGCGTGGCAATATCCCCGTCTTTTAACGGGGTGATGACATGTTTGTAGCCTTCCAGACCCAAGCCCAGTTTTACAATGGTATAATGCAGAATGTGGGTGAATACCTCGGAATCGGACTGATAACCGGTGTATCCGGGAAATCCCCGGCTCTGGAGATATTCCCGAATGGGAATGAAAGCGGTGTTCTCGCCATTGGTCATGGTGGAAAACCCCTGAAGAAAAAACGGATGACAGGCATACAGGTTGATGGCGTAATTGGTGTTCTGCCGACCCTGGGCCATGATGATCCGGGCTTTCAGATCCTTCCGGTCCAGCTTCAGATGGCTTGCGATCTGAAGCGGATCGCCGATCTCCTTGATCATGATGACATCCGGCCAGAAGGAAAAGACAATCATGTCCTCTTCGGCCTCGCCCATCCGCCGCAGCTCCAGCCGGATGTCCACCAGGCGGCCATAGCGCTGTTCTTCCGTCAGGCTGTCCCATTCTTCGGGATATTCATAGGCCCGTATCAGATAGATATCCCGCTTGGGAACACCGGGTGGCGGAATTTTGGGAACCTTGATGGACAGTTTGTATTTGGTCATGAAGCCGATATTCATCATGTAGGCATCCAGACGCTTGAGCCCTTTTTCCGTAAAAATGCCGGACAGAATCGGGGCATCTTTCATTTCTTCAAACGGCCCGCCCAGGTCCCGCAGGAAAAGGCCCACACCAGACCCGTCATGACCTTCCCGCATGACATCCAGTGCTTCCAGAGCCGTCATGGGGGAAAGCGGCTCATCGCTGGTGATGGCAAACAAACGACACATGAAAATTCTCCTTGTTTTTGCCCAAAACTTTATAAAAATATACAATATCGCGCTTTCAAGATAATGATTTTGGGACAGCAATAGGAAGGGAACAGGCCAATTTGGACCATTCCCGATCAATAAAGCACCCAAAATCTTTATCTGGAAAGTTATCGATTTGATGACGATTGGTGGTTCTGAATGTAAAGCAAAAAGCATACCAGTTGATATTGCCCAACCCGTTCAATTCGGACGTTTCAGGCGATTTTTAAAAATTGAATCATTTATCAATTGGATATGAAACATATAAAAAGAAGGTGATCGGAGCTGGACAGGTAGTTTCCCGATTTTCAGCCTTGGCAGGGTAATCGAAAATGACAGAATTGTCAAAAATTGAATTAAAAAATTACAGAAATGGCGGTATCATCCGCATTGACGTGATATTCCGGTTAAAGTGCTGTTTATAAAAACTGGCGCCTGTAGGTCAGGTTGGCCGGTTGTATGGCCTACCTGACATTGCGATTATGCGGTCAGCCGTTGCCTGGTGTCAGGGAACCGCAAAAAGCCGTGGCGCCCTGACCCACCCGCTGCTCTGCCTGAACGCAGGGGGGACTCAGGGACTATTTAAGCTTAATTTCATTGCTTGCTATTGATATTCAGAACACATGCCACGACAATCACGAATCGATGCGCCCAGCGCCCTTCACCATGTGATTGGAAGAGGGATCAACCGCCAGAAGATATTCCTGGATGATGATAACAGAAGGATTTTTCTGGACCGACTGGCTGCCCTTTTAACAGATTCCGGAATTCGGTGTTTGCATGTTTTCACCCCCTACCGCCCCACATCGAAGACCTTGAACCCTTTGTTTCCAAAACAATAAATAACGTGCCGCGTGACCTTTGCCTCGGGATATTCCTGATTCAGGCCTGCTACATATCCATCGATCTGTTCCGCATCTTCCGGCCGCAATTCGAATGCTTGGCTGCTCACCCCGAATTTTTCGAACTGGGCATTGGAGAAATACTTGAACTCGATGACCATGCGCACCCCGGCAAAACATTCGTTGAATTTGCCCACAAATTCAAGGTCGGTCTGCCCTCTGGGATAGGCCCGCTCCACGTTCCAGGTGAACCAGGGGGAGAGGTAGCGGCTGCACAGCTCATAAAAGGTGGTGCGGTAAAAATTCTCATTGACCTGGGAAAAAATCGGGGCTGGAAGCTGGGAGACGTATTCCTTCCAATAGCCTGCGAAAAGGGCTTTCAGGTCCAGATCGTTCACAAAGGTGCGCATCATGTCCGTGTATCGGGTGGAAACGTCAATATGGTGCAGTTCGTTGAAATACTCCACAAAGATGCGCTGCATGTTCAAATTGGGCAGTTTCAGGGTAAACCTGCTTTCCATGGTGAGCATGCCCAGATAGAAAAAAGAGATGGGGAAAAACCCTTTTTCAAAAAACTGGGACATGCTGAATTTGGAAATCAGAAATATTTTGTCAAAGCCGATCGAGCCTTTTAAAAGCAGATGTTCCACAAATTCCCTGGTATTTGCCGGGGTTGAGCCTGTGATGCGCCGGACCCATTCCAGATCGGTCTTCAAGTTGAGGTCGGTCAGATACTCGGGATATTCACCTTGCTGGGTGAAATAATCCAGAAAATAGATCAGGCTGGTGGAATTATACAGGGCGTCACCGTCCGGTTTCACAAAATGATAGCCATTGTAATTGGTCTTGATCAAGGCATCCGTCTGGGAGCGGGTTGCGGGATCAAATCCATAGTCCGCGTATATTTCATCCAGCAGTGCGTCCACTTCGGCCTGGGTAAATCCGATCGTATTTTCGAATGTCGGGTTCAGGGTGATAAAATTGGCAATGTTGAACCCTGAAGCCAGCTCATCGATGGTGATGGGCAGCACCCCGGTAATATACACATTGTGAATGGCCCCTGTCTTGCGCCCTTCCTTGATCACCTTGAAAAAAGTTTTCAAAAATCCTTCGTCAGTCATCAGTTTTTTGTAAAGATGATCCTTGTGACCGGTGATGAGCTGGTTGGCGAAGTTATCGTATTCATCGATGATGATGTACAGCTTTAACGTCTTGCTCTGGTCAATATTTTTTAAAACCTGCTTACAATTTTCGCTTGCGCTGTTATCATGATCGATCGATATTTTCTTTTTAAAAAGGTCGGCATGATCATGGATCAGATTATCCAGTTCCAGATTGACAGTGCTGTTGAAACTCTTTTCCATGACCGCCATTTCTCCGGTCTCGACCGTGGAAAAATCCAGATGAAGCACGAAAAAGGAGTTGTGCAATGGCGTAGGATTTTGACCGATCCAGGTATGGCCAAAGAGTTCGTCAAATTGGTCTTTGTACAGGTCAGAATAATAATGTTCGAGCATGGTGCACAGCAGGGACTTGCCAAAGCGGCGCGGCCTTAGGAAAACCGGGTTTTCGACATTTTCCAGCCTGGCGATATATTCGGTCTTGTCCACAAAATAGCCATTTTTACGAACCATGACCGCATAATTGGCTTCTGAGTAAAGGATGCGCTTTTTCATTTTTTTTGTGCTTTCAATGATAAAGGCTAAAAAAAATCCCCGCAAACCACCCTTGGGCGGCGGCCCGGGATATTCGAATCAATCCGGTAAGTTCATTCCCACCCTGTTCCCGGGCGTTGCACTGGATGCTTTTGCGTCTGCCGTATTATTTTTTCTAATCGAAATCCATGTACAACACAAACATTTTTGTCAATTCAGAAAATGATTTGGGAAGGCAGCAGGCGCCCCTGTTTCCCATGAATGACGATCCGGTTCAATGACCCGGTTTGAGAAATTCCGGTTGCTGGAACTGCGGATTTGGATAACTGTAAAAGCCTTTGCCGCTTTTCAATCCCAGTCGGCCCTCTTCAACGATTGGTTTTAAAAAGGATGCATTGGCGACGAGCTGGGGATCTTTGGTTTGAGCAGCCCAGAAGTCGGTAATTTTCCAGACCGTATCCAGACCAATTCCATCCATCATCCCGAAGGGTCCAACCGATGTCTTCAACGGACGCGACATGTTTGGATGCCAGCGTCAGGGCGGATTTAAAGAGATCGCTCAGCATGGAATTGAATACATAGTGTTTGAACGAAAACTCC
>DFZE01000070.1:9421-14257 GCA_002382065.1 Desulfobacteraceae bacterium UBA4064 | reverse complement strand
GAAAGGGTTTCCGTTCAGGCGCTACATAGCCAAAATTTTCTTTTTCCAGAAGGATGACGGTTTGATCGAGCCGTCTGGCGAAATCACGGATGATCGCAACAGATTCAACGGAGGTTCCGGGTGAGGCATCACGTCCACAACATCGGCGTGCAGGATATCGTGGAAATGAAAGGCCAGAAACCGGTCCGGCCGTCCGGTGGCATCCGCAAACATGGACGGGACGAGTGTGGAGGTGTTTGTGGTGAAAATCGTATGTTCCGGGCGCAATTGATTGAATTGGGAGAAAATCTTTCCTTTGAGCCGCGGGTCTTCCGGCACGGATTCCGTCACGATATCCACATCGGCCCCTGCCGTTTCCGGGAGTCCCGTGAAAGTGAACCGGTTCAACACCGCTGTTTTTTCCCCGGCTTCAAGACGGCCCCTGTGGATGAATTGATCGGCCAGCCGGGAAAGCTTCCCGGGAACGGTTTCCAGAATTTCAGGCAGGACGTCATACAACACCCCATCATATCCGTGAAGCGCACAGAGAAATCCGATCTGATGACACATGGTCCCTGCCCCGATAACCAAAATGCGCTTAACCTCGTCAATTGTCATATCATTTCTCCGTGCTGATCAAGATGTAAATGTTTTTGGAAATGGCTTGTATCGTTTCCCGCTGGCACCCGGACTTATGTTCGGGCGTCCGTTGGGACGAAGCGTCGGCCCGTCAGACGCGTAACCGTTTAACCATAGAATGTCCTGCAATGCAAGGGTAAAAATAGAACGTTCGTTTTGTTTTGGTTGACATGTTTTTACGATTCGAATCGCAGAGACAAAATCAAATATCAGAGCTTGTTTGAAGATTCTGTATCCGGTCGGCAACCAGAGGACAATATTGCAAAAAAGCAGCCCATGTCCGGAAGCATGTGAACATAACGTCATTCCGGAGAATCCGTTTCCGGGATAGGCAGAATCCCTCAGAAAACAATTGTTTTCAAATTTCAAAAAATATGCGATTTTTAGCATAAACCATTCTTCAACTCACTAAGGCTGTCGAAAACAAATAAATCCACATCCTGCTTGTCTTTTGGCCCGTCTGCTGCGTGACATCCACCGGCGCATATCCCGATATGCACCGGCGGATGCGCCTTGCAGACGAACCAAAATCCGTCGCTATCCAGTGGATTTATTTATTTCCGACAGCCTAACCGTATTCCAATTTCCTGGTTTCTTTGCTCCGGCGAACACTTGCACTGAATCCTTCAAATCGAATTTTTATGTCCTATGATCGGTGATCGATCGTACATGCCATTTTCAACTCAAAGCGCTATTTCATTTTCATGGTAAATGTTCATGAATTATTCTGGTAGGTTCACCCCTGTAAATGAAAATCAGGCCATGATGCTGGTTCAGGCCTGTTCGTAGTGACGCCGTAAGGCGTTTTTTTAAATGCCCTTACGGGCACACTACGAACAGAGGGAAGTATTCCGGCCGAGTGCTATTTTCACGGAAAATTGATAATTCTGAAAGTCCGGGTAGTTATTCTTCTAAAATGCGATAGAAAGGGGGAGACATGGAAAAAATGAAAGTACGTGATCTCATGGTATTGACAGAAAAGTTCCCGAAAATATCTGTTGACGCGACCTTTTACGAGGCGCTGGATGCTCTGGAAACCGCACAGAAAAAATATCTGTCCGGTGAATCCGGGCAACGGATTCTGCTGGTGCAAAATGAAACAGACGCGATTATTGGAAAACTGTCCCCCATCGATCTCTTTCGGGGACTGGAAACGAACTATAGCCGGGTGAATGCCGAGGAGACCCTCACCCACTTTGGATTGGATTATATATGGAAGTCCATGCAAAAAGACTTTGGTTTATGGGAAAATCCATTCAAGGATCTGTGTTACAAAGCGCAACATGTCCGCATAAAGGATTTTATCAGGCCGCCATCCAAAGGACAAACCATTGGCGTGGATGACACACTGGTCAAAAGTTTTCATCTGTTTGTCATGAATCGTCACGATGCACTGTTTGTTCTTGAAAATGATACCATCATCGGGTTGTTGCGTTTTTCAGATGTATTCAAAAAGACTTCCCGGATCATGAAAGAATGTGGTGTCAAAACGACATCGCATTAAACAGAATAACGACGTTTGCAACATGAGGTGGCGACTGTTCGAAGAGCCGGCTCAGCTCAATTCATGGCGGTGGCGGCTACAGGAAAATGTTGCCCCAAAAACTGCAATTCAGCCCAAGTGTATTGTGTCCGAACGGGGGGATAGCCGAGATTTTATCAAGGTTTCAGCCGCCAAGGGCTTTTCCCCTTCCTGCTGCCTGCCCGAAACAGCGAGGAACCAATATCGTTTTTCTGAAAAAATAATGGCGGGATATCCGGATGAACTGAAAAAAGGTAGAGAATGGCGTATCTTTATGCTAAAAAACCACGGTAAAATCGTAATTATCGATTTCACTATCCGTATATTGCTTCTGTCAAAACAAAACCCGATCCAAGTTTCAAATCGCATAAAATTCGTTTTGGAATACGCATCCGGATTGAAAAGTATTTTCATGAAAGAACTGGAAGAAATTCATGACAATTCATAAACGATCAGACAGCAGCGTCATGATTGTCGAAGATGAGATCGTTACCGCCCTTGATCTTGAGGAATATCTCGAATCTCTCGGTTACGTGGTTGCGGCATCTGTATCGAGCGGGGAAGAAGCAATTGATTTGTTGGATAAAACCAAACCGGATATGGTTTTGCTGGACATCAACCTTGCGGGAACCATCGATGGAATCGAAACCGCTCAATTGATAAAGGCAAAAGTCAACATTCCAATTATTTTCATCAGCGCCTATTATGATGAAGACAGACTGGAAGAAGCCCTGAGTAATGAACCATATGGATTCATCTGCAAGCCATTCAATAAAAGAGATATTAAAATTACAATGAAAATGGCGTTGCATATGAGCAAGTTGAATGTAACACGGATTGAAGCCAACAAAAAATTACAGGAGAGCGAGGAAAAAATTCGCCGTCTGAGTGGAAATCTGGCTGATGGAATGGTGTATCAGATCAATAGCGGCACAGATGGGTTGAAACGCGAATTCTCATATCTCAGTCCGTCGATTGAGCGACTTCACGGGCTGCGTGTTGAAGATGTTCAAAACAATCCCATGCTTATTTATAACCAGGTGATTGAAGCGGATCGAAAACGGGTTGCAATACATGAAGCCCATGCATTTTCAAATCAAATACCCTTAAAAACAGACGTCCGGATCAAACTGCCATCCGGAGAAATTTGCTGGCGCAGATTTATATCTTCACCCCGTAAAGATACTGACGGACAAATCCTTTGGGACGGTATTGAAATAGACATCACCGATCAGAAACAAAAAGAACTGGAGCTTGAGGAATCTGAGAGGAAATACCGTTTTATTGCAGAAGAATCTCTTCAGGGGATCGCGATTGTAGCAGGCCATCCAAAGCCATTTATTTATGTGAATCCCATGATGACACAATTATGGGGTTACTCAAAAGAGGAGTTTCTGGCCTTTACATTCGATGAACATTGGATACTTTATCATCCAAATGATGTTCTGAAAATTCAGGAGGCGGCCCTTGCACAATTGAAAGAGAATAATGGAACCCATCGGTATCAGTTTCGTGCCGTGCGAAAAGATGGTCAGTATCGCTGGATGGTCGCTAATTCCAACCAAACGAAATATGACGGGAAGAATGTCAATATTGTTATCTTCACGGATGTCACCAGTTAAGGCTGTCGGAAACAAATAAATCCACATCCTGCTTGTCTTTTGGCCCGTCTGCTGCGTGACATCCACCGGCGCATCCCGATATGCACCGGCGGATGCGCCTTGCAGACGGACCAAAATCCGTCGCAATCCAGTGGATTTATTTATTTCGGACAGCCTAAAAATGGAAGCGCGTCATGATATGTCGATGAAATTCAGGAAATGATACAACAAAAGGAGAAAAACCATGGGTGAAAAAGGAAGCAAGGATAAAGCCAAAAAAGAACAAAAGAAAAAACCGGAACATACCCTGAAGGAAAAGAAAAAAATAAAAGAGGAAAAGAAGAAAAAATAATTCCTTTGAAAACAGAAAGATAAAAACATCATGGCGATATCATAATCCGATATCGCCATTTTTTTCATTCCACGATGATCCCCAAAAAGTTGTTACCGGCTTTTCAATCGAACCCATCGCGACTGGATTTCCGGCAGAAACGGGGCTCAGGTCGGGCATGACATCGAGACCCGACATGTCGCCAGGTGGGGGGAACATGGTGGGATCATTCTGCAGATCGGATGGCAAAAGATTTTTGGCTTCGGGATGGGGCATGGCATACAGAATGGTTTGCATATTTTTTGATGCGTTTTCCGGCTCCAGAAGAAAATTCAGAAACCGGTGTGCGGCATCCGGATGTGGTGCGGTTTTCAGCAGGCACATGTTATCGATAAACATGAGGGCGCCTTCCCTGGGAACCACGAATTTGAATTCCGGGCGCTCACGGTTCAGCCGTAACACCTTGCCGTTCCAGTTTTGCGCCAAAGCAACCTCACCGCTTGACAGCATTTCGTTGATCAGGTTGCTTTCATATTTTCGCAGCAGCGGCCGCTGTTGCTGAAGCAGATTCAGGGCCGCATCCAGATGGGCGATATCGGCATCCGCCAGCCGGAACCCCGGCATCCGGTGCGCCAGATGAAATGCCTCCATCATGTCATCAAACATCAGAATTTTTCCCCGATATCGCTCATCCCAAAGAATCCGCCAACTGTCAACCGCTTCGGTAATTTTGGTGCTGTTATATAGTGTTTGAACGAAAACTC
>DFZE01000070.1:0-9398 GCA_002382065.1 Desulfobacteraceae bacterium UBA4064 | reverse complement strand
GAACAGTTGGGTTTGTTATTTGGGGAAAAGGGGGTATCCATTCGTCTCTCGTTAAGGTTTTGGCGCAAGGGGCTTGCCCCCAATCATTTTTGCATAGGGGGGTTGGATTGGTTTGCACAGCCTGTTCCAATAAACGATAAAAGAGCAATCCACGTGATTTTGAGGTGCGCCGGTTAAATCTAAACGTGTATTCGTCGAGGTAATAGTCAAGATGCCATGCACTTATTGCGCCTTGATGCGTACCCAACAGCCATTGTTTCAACAACGCTGCTATCCTATGGACACCTGGCATTACAACATGGGCTGGATCTGGGCTGGAAGACAAAATAGTCTTCTTGTGAATATAGCCGCATTCGGTGAGCTCGTTGTACCCTTTCCATCCATCAGTGCGTACAATAGAGCCTGGTTCAACGGTACCCCGGACGAAAGGAAGAAGGCTTTCTGCGCTAACATCGGGGACGCGCCCGAGTCGAACACGACCAAACCCCATAGGTTCATGTATCTCCACGGCGATTGCTACAATGGACTTTTTCTCGGTATGTCGCCCGCGTACACCTTCCTCCAGACCTCCGATATAGGTCTCATCTACCTCCACATGCCGTGAAGTCTATCTCGATTAGGACGAATCATTGCACGTCTCATCTTGTGAAGCCATGCCCATGCTGTTTGGTAACTGCCAAATCCAAGGACCTTCTGAAGTCCCAAAGCACTGGCGCCGAATTTCTGGTTGGTTATATGCCACATCGCATGAAACCAAAGGCGAAGGGGTTTCGTGGTCCCCTGAAAAATCGTGCCGGAAGTCGGAGAAGTTTGGCGTTGGCACGCAGTACAACGAAGCTCGCCTCTGGTAGTGGGCCATGCTTTTTCTCCGCCGCATCCAGGGCATCGAAATCCATATCGCCACCGCAGGCGGCAAAGATATTGGCGGCAGGCGTCCTCGGAAGAAAAACATTCTTCAAACTCAATAAGCGTGCGAGGGTAATCGACGCCCGGTACCGGATGGTGAATTCCTCTTTCCATGCGGTCAGTATATCATTACGAGAGACGAATGGATACCCCCTTATCGTGAAAATACATCGACCGAAAAAAACGAATATCGGATGCTGGTTGCAGCACCTTCAGCCTTCAGACTTCAGCCTATTTCATTAAATTTTATTGGCAGATTTATGGTATGCGGTCAAAAATTGCAATTGGATTTAATCCCTTGTTTCATTAGAAGATTATGATTGTCATTGCCTCATGCCGGTACGGGTAATCGTTTCGGCCATTGGACGTCCGATCAGGATGTTGCCTTAAAATTGAACGTTGCGCGGATTCCCGATCTCCAGTTCGGGAATCGTATCGAAAACTTCAGTTTCTCCGATATTTTCCCGATATTATATATTGATCGATCACCATATGCGATTTTGATAGCCTCACCCCAGTCCTCTCCTGATGGAAGAGAGCGTTTAAGGAGATCGCAATATAGACTTTCAGAAAAATAATNNATTAATTTTCTGAAAGTCTATAGTTGACCGGCCAAAGAATAACCCGGCAGGGAAATCCGACAATGAAGGATGTGAACAATGGCTGAACAACCGGCATACCAGGAACTGGAAAACCGGTTACGGAAACAAGGAGTTCCGTTCAGACAACATCAATTTCAGGAAATGAACATGTCAGAAAAACCATCCTGTGAAGAACTGGAAAGAAGAGTCCGTGAGCTGGAGCAGATCATCGCCAGCCGGTCATTTGATGAGGACTGTCAAAAATGGACAGAAAAGATATTGCAGGACAGAGAATCATTGCATCGGGCCATTCTTCAGACGGCCATGGATGGATTCTGGATAGCGGATCTTCAGGGGAAATTTCTGGAAGTCAATGATGCTTACTGCCGGATGAGTGGATACAGCAAATCCGAGCTGCTTGCCATGACCATTTCAGACATCGAGAATATGGAGACACGTGAAGACACCATCCGGCATATGAAAAAAATCATGGCGCAGGGAGAAGATCGTTTCAAATCCCGTCACCGCCACAGGGACGGCCGCATTATCGATATCGAGGTCAGCGCCCAATACATGCCTGCGGAAGGCGGCCGGATGGTTGCCTTTCTCCGGGATATCACCGAAATGAAAACACAGGAAGAAGATATCCGGTTGCGATCGCTTGTTCTGGATCAAATCCAGGACATGGTGACCATTACGGATCTGGATGGTGTCATTTCCTATGTCAATCAGGCAGTGGTCGAAAAGCTTGGGCGCCCGAAAGAAGACCTTCTGGGCAGATCAACCGACATTTATGGGGAATATCCGCAACAGGGCGCGACCCAACGGGAAATTGTCATAAAAACATTGAAAAATGGCTCATGGCGGGGAGAACTGGTCAATTTTGCAACCGATGGCACCGAAGTCATCCTGGACTGCCGGACCCGGGTTGTTTATGACACACTTGGGGCGCCTAAGGCGTTGTGTGGTGTCGCGACAGACATTACCGCTTACAAAGGTTCGGAAAAAGAGTTGCGGGAAAGCGAGGAACGCTTTCGGTTAATGGTGAAAAACACCTCGGATATCATTGTGGTCGTCAACCCCGACGGCGCGCAGCGGTATGTCAGTCTGGCTGTGGAACGGATTTCCGGATACCGGCCCGAAGAGGTGATCGGCAAACCCATCGATGCGGTCATCCATCCGGATGATATGAATCATGTCATGAAGGTGTGGCATGAGGCTCTTGAACATCCCACAGTAATTTTCAAAGTCCAGTATCGGCATATTCACAAAACCAGAGAATGGGTTGATCTGGAAGCGGTCGGGCAGTGTTTTATCAACGAACCCGCCATCAAAGCCATTGTTGTGAGCGTCCGGGATATTACCGAACGCAAACAGGCGGAGGCCGAGAAGATACTGCTTGAAGCCAGAATCCGGCAGGCCCAGAAAATGGAGGCCATCGGGTCACTTGCCGGCGGCATTGCCCATGATCTGAACAATATTCTGTTCCCGATCAGCGGTCTTTCAGAAATGCTTTTGGAAGACATACCAGAAGACAATCATTGGCATGAAAATGTCGGTCAGATTCATAAATCCGCAAAACGGGGCAGTGATCTGGTCAAGCAGATACTGGCCTTTGCCCGTCAGTCCAATCCACAGAAACTGCCCATCCGGATTCAGCCCATTCTGAAGGAGGTTGTCAAACTGGCCCGGGCAACAATACCGATGAACATTGACATTGAAAGTCTGATCGATTCCCATTGCGGAACGGTTTCTGCGGATCCCACCCAATTTTACCAGATTGCCATGAACCTGATCACCAATGCCTCTCATGCATTGGAAGACACGGGCGGAACCATTCGTGTTGGACTGAAAGAAAGCATGCCTGAAAAAAATCAATCCCATGACGGTTTGATGAAATCCGGCAAATATGCCTGTATGACCATCTCCGACACCGGGACCGGAATCGATCAGAGTCTGCTCCATAAAATCTTCGAGCCATACTTTACAACCAAATCGCCGGGAAAAGGCGCGGGACTGGGGCTTTCTGTCGTGCATGGCATTGTGAAAGAACATGACGGGGATATTCAGGTGGTCAGTGAAATCGGCAAGGGAACCGCCTTTCAGGTGTACTTGCCCCTCATGGAAGATGGCGATGACAAAAAAATGTCATTGTGACAAAAATTTACCCGACCGGCACGGAACGAATTTTGCTGGTCGATGATGAAGAGCCGATCGTGAACATGGAACAGCGGATGCTGGAGAGACTGGGCTACCGGACCACTGTCCGGACCAGCAGCCCGGATGCATTGGCGGCATTCCAGGCCAATCCGGAACATTTTGATCTGGTGATCAGCGACAGGGGAATGCCCAATATGACCGGAGATCAGTTGGCAAGAGAATTGCTTTCCATAAAATCGGGGCTTCCGATCATTTTCTGTACGGGGTTTGGCACTGAAACAGATGCCCGGCGCGCCAGGGATATGGGTGTCAAAGGGTTTCTGATGAAGCCCGTTGGTACTGGCGATCTGGCGGAAATGGTCAGAAAGGTGCTGGATGAGGTTCCTGAACGCATCCAATTGTGAACCATAATATCCGGAGTTTTTGTTCAGGCGCTCAATTGCCAAACCGTCTCATAAAGGAGACCCAATGATTATTGATGAACCCGATCCGGTTGTCATGGATAAAGTTCTTGTGGTGGAAGACTCGAAAGACAGCCTTCAGTTGCTGATCGATATTCTGAGCCGCGGGGGCTATAAAGTCCGCCCGGCAACCACCGGTGAACTGGCATTGCGCAGCCTAAAGGCAAAACGGCCGGATATTGTTCTTCTGGATATCAAAATGCCTGGAATGGATGGCTTTGAGGTCTGCAGGCAGCTCAAGGCCAACCGTGAAACACGGACTATTCCCGTCATTTTTATCAGTGCACTGGATGACGGGCATTCCAAAATCAGGGGATTTGAAATTGGCGCCGTGGATTATATCAACAAGCCATTTCATGCGGAAGAGGTGTTGGCGAGAGTCAAAACACATCTCACCATTGCCCATCTTCAAGTGGATCTGGAAAGACAAAACGCGCACCTGTTAAACGAAATTGCCGTACGCAGGCAGGCCGAGCAGTCGTTGGAAAACCTGAATACGGAACTGGAATCGCGGATTCAGAAGCGGACGGCGTTACTGGCTGAAAGTGAGGCGCAACTGAATGCCATATTCAATCTGTCGCCGATCGGAAAATCGCTGGTGACAATGGATGGGCATTTCCTGAAAGTGAATGCCGTTTTTTGCGGGATACTGGGGTATTCCGCAGAAGCGTTACTGAATAAAACGATTCAGGATATTTTATATCCGGATGATCTTGAACTGGACAGGGACTATCAGAATCAATTGCTGGCCGCCAACTTGGCTACTTACGAGATTCAGAAACGATGCGTGAGGGCTTCGGGGAGAGTTATCTGGACCCAGCAGAATGTATCGCTGATCCGGGATGGAGATGGCCTCCCGATTCGCTTCATCTTTCAAATTCAGGATATTACGGTCCGAAGGCTGGATGAAGCGTTGCTTCAGGAGAGTGTGGATCGCCTGAGCGAAATTATCGATCATACATCGGCAGGGTATTTTTTTGTTGACCATTCGGGCCGGTTTCAGCGGGTTAACAGGGCCTGGCTGACTATGCATGGCTATCTGTCTGCCGATGAGGTGATCGGCAAACATTTTTCCATGACCCAGGTGGAAACGGATATGGAGAAATCCAATCGAAATGTCGCGTTGCTGCTGGCCGGAAAATCCATTCCAACCGGTGAGGCGACCCGCCGTTGCCGCGATGGTTCAATCGGTTATCACTCGTTTTCCGCTCATCCGGTCATCCATGCGGGTCAGGTGATCGGGCTGGAAGGGTTTATTATTGACCTGACGGCACAAAAGCAGGCAGAAGAAAAAAAGGCGGAACTCGAAGCCCAGAACCGGCTGCTTCAAAAAGCCGAAAGTCTGCGTACCATGGCCGGCGCCATTGCCCACAATTTCAACAATCAGCTCCAGGTGGTTACGGGAAGTCTGGAAATAGCCATGGATGACCTGCCGCCGGATTCGGATGTTCGGGATATGCTTACGGAAGCCCTGAAGGGATCCCATCGGGCGGCAGAAATCAGCCGCCTGATGTTGACCTACCTGGGGCAGCCCTCGGGAAACCATGAGCCGCTGGATCTGTCCCGAACATGTCAGATGGGTCTATTCGGGCTGGGTGACGATGTTTCGGACCGGGTGATGGTGTCATCCGAATTTCCGTCTTCCGGAGCGACAATTCGGGGGAGTGCGCCGCAGATCCAGCAAATGATGACCAACCTGATCATCAATGCCCAAGAGTCCATTGGCGACAATCCGGGAACCATTCGTGTGGCGATCAAAACAGTTTTGCCGGGGGATATCCCGGAATCACACCGCTTCCCGATCAACTGGAGGCCAGTTGATGGGCTTTATGCCTGTCTGGAAATAGCCGATACGGGCTGCGGAATTCCGGTGATGGATATGGAGAAGCTTTTTGATCCGTTTTTTACGACAAAGTTCACCGGGCGGGGGCTGGGATTGCCGGTAGTCATCGGGATTGTCAGGGCTCATGGCGGCGGCATCACGGTTGAAAGCTGTCTGGGCAAAGGCAGTGTTTTCCGGATTTTTTTTCCGGTGACAGATGTAGAAATTCCCGCTACTTTGAAAAAAGAGACGCGCGACCGAAAAATTGAAACAGTCGGCACTGTCCTGATCGCCGAAGATGAGGAGCAGATTCGAAGCATGCTCAAAGCAATGCTGAAGCGCCTGGGCTTTACGGTGCTGGAAGCCGGGGACGGTATGAAGGCGGTTGAGATATTCCGACAGCATCCGGATGAAATTTGCTGTGTTCTTTCCGATTTGACAATGCCAGGCATGAACGGTTGGGAGACCATTGCGGCCCTGCGCAAAATCTCGCCGGATCTTCCCGTCATTCTGTCCAGCGGTTACGATGAGTCCCGGGTGATGGCCGAAGCGCATTCCGAACGTCCGAATGCATTCCTGGGCAAGCCGTATCAGCTCAAGTTGCTTGGGGATACTCTTCGGCGGGTTTTGGGAGAAACGGGGGCAGAGGGAAAAAAAGAAGGATGAAGGCGGAAGGATGAAGGGTCCGCCGGATGGTCAGTCGGCTGTCAGGAAATCGCAAAAGGCCGGGATAACGGCTAACCGCGCTGATCGAAATTTATTGGACGTTTTTCAAGGATTCCAATGCTTCTGCATCAGCGAAATCATTGGTTCTGCCAGACGCCCGTTTATTGATGATCAGATCGTCGATCGTCGGAATATGGACTTCGATTCCCTCAATGTTGATGCGCAAAAACCGGCTATACGTCTCTTCAAACCGGAGACCTGAAGCCAAGAAATCTAACCTTCTCGTCGGACAAGGCGAGTAACATGTCTTTGTAGTCTTCGTTCAGCATCGTGTTTGTTGCTCAGGGAGGTGATTTCCCGGGTCAAAAGCCAGACAAGCCCGATTCGTTCTGCGGGAGTGCCGGGAACAAAGTCATCATTCCGACGGTCCGACATAAGGTATATGGCAGTATAATTTCGATTCATGATGTTCAATTATCATTTTTATCCAGCCAAATCAAACAAAGGCTTTGCCGGATTCACCATAACTGTACAAGGAGATGGTCGATGCGCTGGTTAGGCAGCAGAAGAAGCGGAAATGTGGAAGATCGAAGAGGCATTCAGATGGGACGCGGTAAAATTGGCGGTGGAATCGGAACCATTATTCTGGTCCTGGTTGCACTCTATTTTGGCGTTGATCCCGCCATTATTCTGGATCAGAACCCTGTCGATTCCGGAACCCGGTCTCAAACACAGCCCCAGAACAGACCAGCCGATGAAGACCGGCTGGCGGAATTCATTTCTGTTGTATTGGCTGACACAGAGGATACCTGGACGGAATTGTTTCGACGCAATGGAAAGACCTATATTGAACCCAAGCTTGTTTTGTTTACCGGCTCTGTCAACTCGGCCTGTGGTTTTGCAGAAGCTGCCATCGGACCATTTTACTGCCCGGCCGACCAGAAAGTGTATATCGATCTGAGCTTTTATCGGGAACTGAAAGATCGTTATCATGCCCCCGGTGATTTTGCACAGGCCTATGTCATTTCCCATGAAGTGGGGCATCATGTTCAAAATCTTCTTGGAATTTCCAACAAGGTTCGCGAGGCAGGAAGCCGAATGAGCAGCACGGATCGTAACCAGCTTTCGGTAAAGCAGGAACTCCAGGCCGACTGTTTTTCTGGTATTTGGGCACACCACGCAGAAAAAGCCCGCCAGATACTGGAAGCCGGGGATATCGAAGAGGCATTGAATGCCGCCAGCGCCATCGGAGATGACAGGCTCCAGCGAAAGACTCAGGGGTATGTTGTGCCGGACACATTTACCCATGGCACATCAGAACAGCGGGCGTACTGGTTCCGGCGAGGTTTTGAATCCGGAGACATCAGCCAGTGCAATACCTTTGCCAGTGACAATTGACCATGAAACACGACTCAGGCTCTGAAAGGGTTGCATAATCGACAACTGAAAATCTGATTCATGATGTTAGACTGTCGGAAACAAATAAATCCACATCTTGCTTGTCTTTTGGCCCGTNNATTTATTTATTTCCGACAGCCTTAAATTATTATTTTTATCCAGGCAAATCAAAAAGAGGTTTGCCGGATTAACCATTGCCCGTGCGGAGAATACGGCCTGTAATCACCGCATATATCGCGGAGAATAATTGTGTTTATCCATGAAAGACAGGATTGGCCGTTATTTCACTGGAGCCAGGAAAAGATTGTCCATNNTCCTGGCTGCTGTACGTCATCGACAGGGGCGCCTGATCGGACGCATGGAATCCATGGGTTTTCATGTTCGTGCCGAAGCAGTTTTGCAGACCCTGACACAGGATGTTCTGAAATCATCGGAGATCGAGGGAGAAATTCTTGACAGAAATCAGGTCCGGTCATCCATCGCCAGGTGTCTGGGACTGAATGCAGAACCCCTGGCGGCCATTGGCAGAAATGTCGAGGGCGTAGTTGAAATGATGTTTGATGCGACACAGAACTATCATCAACCCCTGACCCGGGAAAGACTGTTTGGCTGGCATGCGTCACTTTTTCCGACCGGATACAGCAGAATGCGTAAAATCAGGGTGGGTATCTGGCGTGATGATACAACAGGGCCGATGCAGGTTNNTTTCCGGCCCGATAGGTCACGAGCGGGTGCATTTTGAAGCACCCGTCGCCAACCGGCTGGAAAACGAAATGAAAGCATTTCTCGTCTGGTTCAATGATAAAGATGGTACGGATCTGGTTCTTCGGGCAGGAATCGCCCACCTCTGGTTTGTGACGGTTCATCCGTTTGAAGANNGGAAACGGGCGCATTGCCAGAGCCATTGCCGATATGACCCTGGCGCGATCAGAGCAAAGCGCCCAGCGGTTTTATAGTCTTTCAGCTCAAATCCGACAGGAACGGAATGCCTACTACAGGGCGCTGGAGAATGCGCAAAAAGGAACGCTTGATATTACCGCTTATCTGGAATGGTTTCTGAATAGCCTCAGCAGGGCTTTTGATGGGCTGGAAGGCATGGTGACGAATGTACTCAAAAAGGCTCATTTTTGGCAATCCTGTATCAATTTGTCATTCAATGACCGTCAGAAAATCATTCTCAACAAATTGCTGGAGGGGTTTGAAGGTAAACTGACATCATCCAAATGGGCCAAACTGACCAGATGTTCACAAGACACGGCGTTACGGGATATTCAGGATCTCGTCGAACGAAATGTGTTGAAAAAAGAACTTTCTGGTGGTCGAAGCACCAGTTATCGCCTGATTGAGAGGGGCGAGCCGACGACGTTGAAATTCCGGACCACCGATGCATTTTTACGGTAAACG
>DFZE01000018.1 GCA_002382065.1 Desulfobacteraceae bacterium UBA4064 | reverse complement strand
GGTTGTCAGTCTGGCGGTTCTGGCGAATGATCGACATCATTCAGTCGCAATTGAACATGATTGAAGAATCCCGGCAGGTCAGGATTCTGTATGCGCTGGAATCCGGCAGCCGGGCATGGGGATTTGCTTCTCGGGGCAGTGATTACGATGTACGATTCATTACCTGTATATGGCTAAAGGCAATTTTCGGGAATATCTTCAGGGAAAAGCGTTTGGACAAAAAAATACTTCATGAAATCAACATCCTGTTGCAGAAAAAAATCGCCGGAGACGAACTGGATAACGGGCCGAAAAATCTTATTATCCACCAGTTTCTGACGGACAGCATGGCCCATCTGGATGACTGACTGAAGGGATTACAATCGACCGAACCGGATTGGGTCAAGGTGACCATGTTGCCATCAAACAAACCTGAAGACCGCTTGATTTTTAGGCGCCAGACATGTAGAAGTACAGGATAAAAATGGGTTTTGGAAGTGGATGTCCGATAGCGGAATTTCAAATGTTTTTAACCGATAGTGGAGAAAATAATGAACAACTTCAAGGATCTCAAACCCAAATACACGGCAGACCCGCCGGAAAGCATCACCCGCGACATGCTGGCGGCCATTCCCTACGGCTACCGGTCGGAACGGGACATTCTGATCACCATCCGTCAGCCCGAATATACATCGGTCTGTCCCATGACCGGCCTGCCGGATGTGGGATGCATCATCATTGCCTACAGGCCGGATGAAACCATAATCGAGCTCAAGTCCCTGAAATACTATCTGTTACAGTACCGGAATGTCGGCATTTTTTACGAACATGTGGTCAACCGAATTCTGGATGACCTGGTGGCGGTCTTGCATCCCAAATGGATGGAAGTGATCGGTGAATTCACACCCCGGGGCGGTATCACATCCACTGTAACGGTACAGTACGAAAGGACGGTATGACACATCTCACATCCATGCGTCGATCCAAACTGGTTGGGCTGGTTATTCTTGTAGCCATTTTTCTGAGCGGTTGCGGACTGTACAGGGGTCTGGCCAGAACCACGGAAAAAATTGGGGAAAGCATAACCGGTAGCGACGGATCTCTTCGAAAAAAAATTGGAATCACACTTCTGAACAATCAGGCTGCAAATGTCACAGGGCCGCTGGCAGGACAGATCCAGACCGATATTCAGGCCAAACTGAAAGCGGTATGCCCGGATGTCATCTGGATCGGGCCGGATGAACCCGATTATCCGGCTTTCATCCGAAGCCCCGCATTGTCCGCAAGTGGTAATTTTGACAATGTGGCGCTTGCCAGGGCTGCCCGGAAAAATGGGTATCAGGCGATTTTTCAGCTTTCTCTTCTCAATATTGATGTGCATCAATATGACAAGGGCATCTTGTGGTTCAAGAAAACACATCAGACCGGACGACTCCTGTGGAGTGCGGTCATTTATGACAGTGAAACCACTGCCAAGCTCTTGAACCAAAGTTATCCATATGATTTCAATACAGATTCAAACGATATTGAAGCCATCCGACAGTCAAGGCTGGACGAGGTGTCCGGATTGACCGATGCCATAGATCGATCCCTGGTCATTGTCAGCAAGGAAATCTGCAAAACCCTGAAAACAACGCCCTGGAAAGGATTTATCACGCAGGTGACCGACAATGTCATCACCCTGTCTTCCGGAGCCGGCGCAGGGCTGAAAGCCGGGCAGGAGCTGATGGCCTATGCGCCGGGAGTAGCCATTTCCGGTACTGCCGGCCAATCCTATCTGTTGCAGGGAAAAAAGGCCGGAACAATCCGCATCACCCGCGTCATGGAAGATCAGGCCGAGGCTGAAGCGATGGGGGATACGGTTGTCGAATCCGGCGGCATGGTTCAGACCCGGTGATGGACAGCAACCAGCCGGATCGTTTCATGACGGTGTATGACAAGCTGAAGCAGGGTGCCAGGGCAGGAGCGGTCAAAGGCTGGAGTGGATACGTCTGGCTGCTGAAAATACTGATTCCCATATCGCTTTTGACGGCACTTCTGGAAACCAGCGGATGGCTCTTGAAGCTGGATGGTCTGCTGGCTCCGGCCATGCACCTGGTTCATCTGCCGCCTTCTGCGGCTTTGCCGATTGTGGTGGGCATGCTGACCGGAATATACGGCTGCATCGCATCCATGGTCATGCTGCCGTTTTCAGTGGATCAGATGACCCTGATTGCCATTTTTGTCCTGATTTCCCATAACCTGATTCAGGAATCCATGGTTCAGGGCCAGTCGGGTCTGTCTCCGGTCAAGGCGGTTATGGTTCGCCTGATGGCATCGCTGATTGTCGTGGTCATTGTCGCCTGGTTTCTGGATACCGGTTCTGCCGGCCAGTCTGCAATCCCGAATCCGGTCGAATCCAGCCCCCCGCTTTTGACTGTTATCAGCCGATGGGCCGCATCCATGGCCCTTCTCAGCATCAAGATTTTTGTCATCGTCATGGTGCTGATGGTCGTGATGGGAATTCTGAAATCCTTTGACTGGATTCCGGTTCTGGTGAAACTTTTAAGCCCGATGCTCAAACTGATGGGACTGGATGAACGGGTGGGGATTCTCTGGCTGACAGCGGTGGTTTTTGGACTGTCTTACGGCGCTGCGGTGATTGTTGAAGATGCGAAAGAGGGTAATCTGGAACCCCGTGAACTGGAACGGCTGCATATCTCGATCGGCATCAACCACTCCATGGTCGAAGATCCCACCCTGTTTGTGGCATTGGGCCTTCCGGCATTCTGGCTGTGGGTCCCCCGCATGCTCATCGCCATTGTCGCAGTCCATCTGTATGATGGATGGCAGCGGATCAAGCGGTTGCGGAAGACGGCGGTTTGAGGGCGGAGATCAGGTGTCAGGGAACCGTGAAAATGGTTATTCAGGTGCAAAGGGGCAGGGGGCCAAAGGGACAAAGTTTAATCGGTAAATGCCCTATCCCGGCTTTGGAAAGCCAAGCTACGATAGCCGGTACAATTTCATTCCTGGGGGTGAACACCCTGAAATGATTCATGATCATTTACCGTGAAAATAGCATTCGGCGGAATGCTGTCCTATGTTCGTAGTGTGCCCGTAAGGGCATTTAAAGCAAACGCCTTACGGCGTCACTACGAACAGGCCTGATTTTCATAGATGGGGGTGAGCAAGCCCTTGATCATGATCGTTTACCGTAAAAATACATCCATTGGCTGGTTCCCAAGATAGAGCTTGGGAACCAGCCAAAACCCGGTATTTCATGGCTGGAGGTGGAAGACAGCCGATTTCATGACCGTCTAGTTGAAATCAACCCGAAGCTGCTTCTTGTTGATCTTTCCAACACTGGTTTTGGAAATGGCATCCACCATAACGATTTTGCCCGGAATGCCGTATTTGGGAATCAACCCCTGATCAACGGATTTCTGATAGAAATTCTTCAGTTCATCTTCGGTCACCTTGCCTTTGTATTCTTCCCGAAGCACGACCAGGGCCATGGGCCGTTCGCCCCATTTTTCATCCGGTATGCCGATGACTGCCGCCTCGCTGACTGCCGGATGCTGGCTGATGATGTCTTCCAGTTGAAGGGAGGAAATCCATTCCCCGCCGGTCTTGATAACGTCCTTGACCCGATCCGTGATCTGCAGATAGCCTTCGGTATCGATAACACCAATGTCTCCGGTATGCAGCCAGCCGTTTTCCCACAGAATTTCACTTTTTTCCGGCTCCTTCGTATATCCCTGTGTCAGCCAGGGGGCTCTGACCACCACTTCTCCGGTGGCCTTGCCATCATGCGGCACGGGTTTGCCTTCGGCATCGACAATTTTCAGATTGACCATGGGCACCGGCAAGCCGGTTTTGCATCGCATGATAACCTGCTGCTCCATATCGAGATCAAACATGTGGGGTTTGAGATTGGCAGCCGTCAGAAGCGGACAGGTTTCCGACATGCCATACGCCGATGTCAGATTGATTCCCAAATCCATTGCCGCCTTGCAGAGGCCTTTGGGAAGGGCAGAGCCGCCGATAATGACTTTCCAGTTGCTGAGATCGAAATTTTTGACCGCCGGGCTGCTGACCAGCATATGGATAATGGTCGGCACGCAGTGGGAGAAGGTTACTTTCTCACTGATAATCAGCTTGAGCAGCATGGGCGGCTCGTATTTGCCGGGATAGACCTGTTTGGTTCCCAGCATGGTGCACAGGTAGGGAATTCCCCATGCGTGCACATGAAACATGGGCGTCAGCGGCATATACACATCACCGGAATCCATGTGAATCTGGGACCGATAGGCGCACAGCCCGGACATCAGGCCATAGGTGTGAAGAACCAGTTGGCGATGGCTGAAATACACCCCCTTGGGCATACCCGTGGTGCCGGTTGTATAGAAGGTGGTGGCCATGGTATTTTCATCAAAATCCGGAAAATCATAGTCGCTGCTGCTGTTTTTCAGAAGCGCCTCATACTCACCGGCAACGGTCAGGGTTGTGGTCGGTACCTGTTCCAGGTCGGTCAGGACCACAAATTGCTTGACGCGGCCGATCTGATCCCGGATGGGTTCCAGCATTGGCAGAAAATCGGAATTGACCAGAATGATGTCATCCTCGGCATGGTTGATGGTGTAGATCAACTGATCCGGGGCCAACCGGATATTGATGGTATGCATGACCGCGCCCATCATGGGAATGGCAAAAAAACATTCCAGATAGCGGTGACTGTCCCAGTCCATAATGGCGACGGTAGTTCCGGGTCCGACATTCAGGGATTTCAGCGCATTGGCCAGTTGACCGACCCGCTGATTCAGGGTCAGGTAGTCATAGCGTTTGATATCCCTGTAGATGATTTCCTGTTTGGGCGCATAGACCAGGGGCATTTGAAGAATGTTCTTGATCAGAAGCGGATAGGAATAGGCGGACGGGGTCTTGGGAATTTGACGATAGGTCATGGTACCTCCTACTATGGTTCGAGTTGCAATTGGAATGCATTCATCGTCGCGTCTGATATCATATTCAAGCAACGCGTAACAACAAAAATCCGGTATCAGGCGAACTTATNNTATTGCAGGATAAAAAATGACATGATCATGATCATGATTTTGACATTTGCTCCATATGTCATGGACCGGACACCTGCACCTCAATCAGAAAACCATTATGTCGACCATATGATACTCAAGGCCATAAAATGCCTGTTTTAAGCCGTTTTCCATAATTCCGCTATTGATTTACCAGAAAAATCCGGTTAGAAACAAAGTTTGAAATTATAAAATCCGGTAGCATTGTCAGGAGACAATCCTCAGAATTCACGCCTCCTGGTTACGGCTGCCAGAAAATTTTTTAAAGCGTATTGCCAAACAGGGAGGATATGACATGGACGTGACACAAGTCGGAACGAATAACAATGCTCTCATGATTCGGGTTTCAGGCAGGATGGATGCGGTTACAGCGCCTGATTTTGAAAAAACGCTCAATCAATGGATCGATGATGGCAATCATCGCATCGTTGCGGATTTAAGCGGTCTTGAATATATCAGCAGCGCCGGGCTGCGAAGCATACTGGTTATTGCAAAAAAACTGAAGATCAAGAACGGAAAAATCATTCTGGCCGGAATGGAAGAATCGGTTCATGAGGTTTTTGAAATTTCGGGTTTCAATGCGATTATCCCGATTGTGGATACGGTGGATGCAGCGGTCAATCAGATATGATTCTGTCCGGCAAATCTGATTCAGCCTGGTTTTTAATGGCCGTAAAAATCAGGACCGGATCTTTTCGTACTATAGACTTTCAGAAAATTAAT